>NZ_MDAW01000108.1:0-26821 GCF_002875385.1 Vibrio sp. 10N.222.52.B12
AACCGATTTGAGTCACGACCAAATACTTTTTGTTAATAGAGCAAGGTGTACCTATGGACAGGTTGAGGTTAGCATATCAACTTTTAGAGAATGGCGATGTCCACATGCTCTTAGAGTACCACCACGCACCACATACCTACCTCCTTGATATTCAAGTTAACGATATTTCTTTAGCTACTCCTTTGCATTTCGAACAGCAAATCCTTAGCTTTAACAACTATGGACTATGGGTTAACCAACAGTTGCTTGGAGACAGTCAATCACAGATGAAACTATGGCGAGAATTTCTTGAACGCTATCAAACTAGCAAAGTAAATCAAGAAATTGCCCTCAGTAAATTTTTAAGTATTCAGGAACAGTAATCGAGCATGACGTACTTTATCAAGAGGTCGTTGAAACTGATAGTATCGATGCTCTGATTAATCAAAGCCGTAGAATACCAAATCTGAAGAATTGTGTCGATAGTGAAACTGAACAAGCAGTTCTCAAGTACGCCATAGACTTCCCTGCACATGGTCAAGTCAGAACAAGCAATGAACTGCGTAAACTTGGTGTGTTTATCTCTCCTAGTGGCGTTCGTTCAATCTGGCTTCGTAATGACTTAGAAAGACAGGTCGCTGAAAACGGTATAATTCTAACGGACGAGCAAGTTGCAGCCCTTGAGCGCAAGAAATATGATGACGAGGCTTGTGGTGAGATAGAAACCGCGCACCCAGGCTATCTCGGCTCTCAAGGCACGTTTTATGTTGGTAACCTTAAAGGTGTTGGACGCATCTATCAGTTCATATCAGGACAACGAACCCAATAGAGTCGATGTTCGCTACAGTTCGCTTACGCACTAACAAGGTATGCGCCCCATCAATCCATAATATGATCTTAGTTCCAAGGTAGGAGTACATCGATATCTGGCTCTGCTTTTGCTAGCTCTTTCATGCACTTGACCACCTTCTAACTCAGCATGAAGCCTGAAGTGCGCCTGCTTAAGCAGGCGCACGATCCTTTTATTCTCTCTCTGCGTCAGCTCTTCATCTAACAGTAAGCTAAGCCGTTCTTCGAAGCTCATTTCTTGGTAAGTACTAGGGAGTTCATTTTGATGCTCTAAAGCGCTTTATTATGCCTGAGAGCTTCAGTTGGTTATGTATGGCTTGCATATCGACTTCCTGTGCTTAGTGATAATACTCACTGCCTCTTACGTTGCAGTGTTCTAGATCCGCTAGATGATCTGAAGTAGGTTGAGGGAGAGGCCTCTGGTCGAGTCCTTTCTCTAAGATGGATTTAATTCCTTTGAGTCGATAGACACCGCTCGCTTGCACGCGTCATTCAGCCGATGATAACCGTAGGGTTTATGTCGTTGCATGAACCCCATAAGATAACGATACGCTTGGGTCGGAATCTTTACTATCGAGGATATGGTTCATCAGTTTTACTGTCGAATCACCACTTACTGCCCCCCATTTTAAGAAGCGTTCAGGTGTCCATTGTGCATACTGACGGTGATTTTCTGGCATATGTTTTTCTAATGTACTGTAACCGAACTGCCGTTTCCTTGGGTGGCTAGAGACAAGTTGACCGTTATGGTAAAGCGTGACCAGTTCATCGCTTATATGCGCCTCTAACTGCTCTCGCAGTAAGCGGTATGGTACTGAGTAGTAATGCCCTTCAAGCTCTACATGATAGTCCATATGAACGCGCACCTTTTTTTACGTAGGTGTATTGATACGCTTGCTGTGGGAGCGCGTTAAGCTCAGGTTTATCGAGCTGAGTGAAGAGTTCGTATCGAGAGCTCTTTAGCTTCTGCATCGGTCTTTGATTGAGTTCGACCAAGAGTTCCTTAATACGGTAGTTGAGTGAACTCAAGCTGAAGAAGGTTTCATGACGGAGCTTAGCCATTATCCACCTCTCTACGATTTGGACGGCAGTTTCTACCTTTGCTTTATCCTTAGGCTTTCTTGGCCTTGCAGGCATCACAGCGACACCATAATGTGCCAACATCTGTTGGTAAGTAGGGTTAATATCGGGGTCATACCGACATGCTCTTGTTGTACTGCTTTTTAAGTTATCAGGAACCACGATTTCGGGGTGGCCTTCCAGGTAGTCAAAGCATCGAACATGACTCATGACCCAGTCTTCAAGCCCTTGCGACCAAGTGGCTTCAGCATAGGTTTAACTTGAAGCTCCCATCGTTGCCACGAAGATTTGAGCCGTTCTTATTTCTCCGCTATCAGGATCGACAACGTCCATAGTAGGGCCACAGTAATCGATAAATAGCTTTTCGCCAGCCTTATGAACCTGACGCATCGAAGGCGACATGGTTTTGCTCCAAGCCTTGTATAAGCGGCAGTAGTGATTGTAGCAGTAGTGACCATCGCTATTACGTTCGGCGTATTCTTCCCATAAAAGCTGAAGTGTCATCGTTTTAGAGTAAGCGTCTCTAAATCGACTCATTGACTTTCAAGCCTCAACACAGATACCGCCAACTAAGGCGGTATCTGTCATTCGTGCGTATTTTGCTACGAGGAGGAAGCTTCGGTTTGGGGCATGTTCCAAGGAAGCAGATGACGATGATCATCACCGTATTTCAACTTAGGGATTTCTCGCAGTACGTATTCTAGATATTCATACGGTTCACAGTCGTTCGCTTTTGCCGTTTCGATAAGGCTGTACAACACTGCACTGGCGCGAGCGCCATTGTGAGTATTGCTAAAGATCCAGTTGTTTCGTCCAACCGTGAACGGACGTACTGAACGTTCCGCGCGATTGTTATCCAGACTTAATCGACCATCATCAACCACACGCCTCAGCTTTTCCCATTGATTGAGGCTGTAGTTAATCGCGACCCCAAGCTTGCTCTTAGGTAGCACCTGAGTCGCAGACTTATCTAACCAAGCTTTGAACGCCTTCAGTAATGGCAAGGTCTTTAATTGCCTCTGCCGGTACCGCTCTGCTTCGGGTTTATCTTTTATCTCTTGTTCGATGCGATAGAGCTTCTGGAACCACGTGATGGCCCACTGGATTTTGCCACCTTTGCCTTGTTTTCCTTTCGGCTGACTTTGCTCCGCTTCAATGAACTTGCGCCTTGCATGCGCCCAGCAGCCAACCAGTTTCGCTTCCGTTTTCTCGTAGGCTTCGTATCCATCGACATGCAAGTAACCATCGTAATCCGATAAGTACGACGCTGGACAGTGGTGTCCGCGGCTTCCGTCTTGGTAATCGAACAAGACGATACCTGGTGATTGCGCATCGCCTCCTCGGTCGCGGCCACATCCGTACAACCAGATGTAGCTTTTCTTTCTCTCATCATTCAAGACCGTCAATGTGGTTTCGTCTGCGAACAACACCTCTTGAGCAAGTAACGTCTCTTTGAGCAGCGCGATGAGTGGCTCTAGCTTCTCGGCACACTTCAGTATCCACTGACTCATCGTTTTACGACTCAGCTTGATACCATACTGACCGAACAGCGATTCTTGTCGATTGAGAGGCAACGCGTAGTGGTATTTGTTTGCGATGATTTGCGCTAACAGAGACGGCGTGGCGAAGCTTTTAGGGATAATGGATGGCGGTGGCGGCGCCATCACCACGGTGTTTTTCTCCCCTTGTTTATCGCACTGACGACAGACGTACTTGGGTCTTTCCGTCACTTCGACATACAGTTTGGCCGAGAGGTACACCAGTTTTTCACTGGTGCTTTCACCCATCTTGCATAGCGTTGACTGGCAGCATGAACAGACCTTGTCTGAGTCTGGAACATCAACCACGACGTGTTCACGCGGCAAGTCTTCGGGCAGTTTAGGACGACCGCGACGAGATTCAGATGACGTACTTCCTTTGTCTTGCTGCGGAGGCTTTTTATGGTCGCTCTCTGCTTCTTCAGTGATGTCATCTGTATCGGCGTGACTTTCGGCCTCGTTGAACTCTAAGTCTTGAGGAGGCATCGTCTCACTGCTGGCGCCAAAACGTTTCCGTCGTGCTAAGTTAAGCTTTTCGACCAGAGATTGGATGGTTGACTCACTCTCGCTTAGCGATTGACGAAGCGCATGTACGGTCGATTCACTGTCGCCTAGCGACTGACGTAGGTGACAGACTTCTTCCTCAAGGGCATTCAGCCGCTTATCTTTATCAACAACTAATGCTCGCAAGAGAGCGATATCATGTAGGAAGGTATCATTATTCATACAAGGAAGACCTACATAAGCTAGGCTAAGTTCCTCATATGCTGTTATTTTTTTTAGCTGAGGCTTTGATAATTCAAGGCGCGATGCGGCTTCATTTTTTCGATGTCGAGTCCGTCGAGTAACCATTGCCACTGCTCTTGTGAGAGTGACAAGGTGGTTCCGTGCATCTTTCGTGGCCAAGAGAACTTGTCTTCTTCTAGGCGCTTCTGCCATAGGCAGAAGCCGTTACGTTGCCAGTAGAGTACTTTCAGCTTATCGCGGGGTCGATTACAGAAGACAAACAGTGCTTCAGAGAATGGATTGAGATTCATATGTTGTTCGACGATCAAGCTCAAGCCGTTGATCCCTTTTCTAAAGTCGACCGGAGCTTTGTGCAGATAGATGTCAGTGACATCAACGAACATCTTCATTTGGCCACCTCTCGAAGCAGTTCAGCGATCCACGCAGGCGTGACAGAGGTGGGGATATGAAGCTGACAATCTCCGGCTTCCAAACGTAGAGATGGTAACAATCCTGATTTTCGATGAGGTTTTGGCTCTGGATGCCCCTCTACATCAGGTTTCGAGACTTCAATAAATGGCGCCTCTGTAGGAGGCTCTATCAAGTCACTGAACTTACGGCGGTTGTTATCAAACGTTTTGATATTGATGTCATGAAGTTTACAGAACTCGGAGGATGAAAGACCGCTATGGAAAAAGTCTTGGACAATATGTTGCCATTCTTGCGGCGTTCTAATTGGGCTTTTGTATCGAGACATGCTGGCTACCTGTGAGCTAATTACATTGAGCAGGTAGGCTATCGATCTTTGCTATGTCATTGAAGGTGCAGATTTAAAGACGCTTACAGACAGGTTCGTAGAGTGGACAACAATGAGCATAAACATCGAGGGCAGAACTACGTGACTCCCTCAGAAAGACATGCGGGTAAGGACAGTGACATCTTACAAAAAAGATCGGTAGTCCTAGAGGTACGCCGAGAGCAAAATCCTGAACGTTGCTCAGGAGAAATCAGGAACTGCAAACCAGTTGGTGACGTTCATCTAAATCCAGAAAAAGAGGTTGCTTAAATTAATAAGCAACCAGTGACAACTATCTTGAAAAACGCTGGAACTAATACAATTTAGTTAACAACAAGTACGTGACTCTTTGTTCCCGTGTATTCCATTTCTATGTGGCGCCCTATTAATAACGATTGAACCTCTCGCTTAAAACCTACGACGCCTTCACTGACAGAAACGTCATCTATCGTACCTTGCGTGAAATGCAGCGTCACTCGAACCGATTGCTTCCTTAATCCATAAACCACCATTAAACGACGTAACTCCTGATTAAGGTCGGTAAAAAGTGTCGAAATATTTTGCTCGACTTTGCCCGATTGATTGTTTTTTTCTCGGTTAAGTAGCCCGCTTTTATTGTCGAGGTCACGACCTTGGGATACCGCATTTTCTCGATGATAGTTTCGTGCGTCCACTATCTCTTTGTCGACACCACCATTGATATCAACCACAGTCGGATTATACGCTCTTTTTTGTGTGGAAGCGGTTTCTTTTTGAGAAAGCGATGACGCTTTAGAAATAACTACTTCTGAGCTTCCCCCCAAGCTTGTCTCAAACATGGCATTCAATGCTTGCGCATCCTTATTCACTTGAGTCACAACAGCCTCTGACTTTGGTTCTGGTTCTGGTTCTTTTGCCAGCATAAAAATGGCCTCATCCTTTGTGTCAATCTTTATGTCTGATAGCTCTTCAGATCGAGTACGTGCTGGCGATGTGCTCTTTACCAACGAGGCTCTCTTCTCTTCTGTGTCAAGAGTTGAAGTGTCTTGGGAGACGACTGGAGCTAACATGAGCAACACAGCCTCCTTCTCCTCTTCCTGCACCAAAGGCTCAGGAACCGCAAAGTCTGCCAAGCGACTCCCAAACAGCATCAGCCCGATTGAAAAACAGGCCATCAAAAGTAGTAAAAAGGTATTTTCCCGCTGCTCGCTATACAATAATTGCATCTATACCTCTTACTTTTGTGCAACCACAAGATAAACGTTTTTAAAACCAACACTTCGACCTAGCTCGATAAATTGGTTGACAAAGGAATAGGGCACCTCCGGCGGCGCTTCAATGGCCAATCGCTGACAAGGCGAGGTTTCACTCGCCTTTTGGCAATATTGCGTCATCGCTTCCGCGACGGCATCAAGTCCATTGTCCACCGGTATTTCTTGCTCAGAAAAATACGCCACCGAGCCACTGGCAAGCTCCAGTACCTGTATGTTACTTTCTTCATCAAGTAAGACGGCCTGCGTTGAGAGCGGCAAGTTGGAAACGTGCTGCCCCATAACCACCCCTTGCTCGTCGTGCACATTAAACAGCAGAAAAAAAACCAGCACAGTAAAGATGTCCATCAACGACACCAAATTCAAACCTGCGGCGCTCTTCTTTTGGCGATTCATCATCAATTGTTGAAACGGTACATTCATGGCTATTTCGACACCTCTACCCTTACCGAAATGGATGGGAAGACCTTGAAAAACGGAGAAAGTACATCGAACAGTCCCACTATTTCTTGGTAGCTATAAGACGATTCAAGTGACACCGTCAAAGGCGCCGGGGTTGACAATGTCTGAAAATGCATTCTTAACGCCGAAACCAAAACCTCTTTGTCCGCTACTTCATGCACAAACAACACCGACTCTCCGCGAGACAGCAATACATCACTGTCCGTCACTCTAAGCACATAAGGCGTCGCGCCCTCCTTCGCAAACACATCGTTTGCGCGAGAATAGACATCGTAATGCGCCAGCAACGAAAACTTGGCGCTCACCAATAGGACCGGTATCAATACCACCATCAAACTCAAAAAGGGGGTAATGTTTAGCTCTGTACCATTCTCTGAAGCCTTTCGATTAAAAGGATTCGATTTCATATCAGTCTCGCTTCTGATAAAGCTTGTTTTGTACCGTAGCACACCCAACTTGAAGACTTTCTACTGCTTTGTTTGATGCATTATCGATAAAGACATACACCAACAGCAGCGGAATGGCGATCATCAAACCAAAAGCGGTCGTATTCATTGCTACCGATACCGACTCAGAAAGGAGCGTCGATTTTTCAGGGCCCGTTGCTTGCGCCACCGACGCAAAACTTTGAATCAAACCCATTATAGTACCAAGCAAACCCAATAGCGTCGCCACGTTCGCTAACGTAGAAATAACTGTCGTACGACGACTTAAGCGTCGAACAGAATGAATGGCACTGATGCCCACCAACTCTTCAAACTCTTCCTTTGAAATCGAATTTGTTTGATACGTTTCCAGTGCACTGCGAACGGTGTCTGCAAGAACTGAACGACTTTGCGTTAACTGAGACAGCGCTTCGTTCGGCTCCGAGGACATGCCATCAACAAACTGACGAGTATCTTTCGCGATTTGATGGCGATAATTCAGCATCACCACCATACGCTCAATCACAATCGCCAACGCAATCAGTCCAACCATCGCGATTGGAAGCATAAAAACGCCACCACTTTTAAAAAAGGTCATCATCATTTCAGTCATTGTCTTCCCACTTGATTTTTTGATTCATAAATTCATACAGCGCCTCATCCGATTGGTCTTCGTCGACCAAAACCGGTGATGGCAATAAATATTGGTGAAGTACTTCATTTTGAGATTGTGCATCAATAAAGGTAACGCCCGTGTCAACACCTGTCTTGTCATTCGTCGGTACGTCTTGCGCCCATGCGCTCATGCTTTCCATGGTACAAAAGAGCAATACGCCAAGTAAATGTGTTAATTTCATTGCAACACCTCTCTCGCCCAGTTCGTCCAATATTGCGCTAACTTGGCATCAACAGATTCAGGAAATGCAGAGCCGCTCAATAGCGTTTGATATTGTCCGCTCGCAATGAGTGCATGTACGTAACGTCGAATTAGCACCTCATCCACAATGGGTTCGTTGCACGCTTGAAAAGCTCGCACATACGTATGCGCTTGCACTTCCACTTGAGAAAGCTGCGTGACACAAGATAGTGCGGTTTCACTATACAATACCGGCTCTTGTTCTTGCGGCTGTGGTTGCGGACTCTGCGCACACCCCGTCAGTACCAACAAAAACAATCCTATTGACCATGGTTTCATTTAGTTTTTCTCCATAAACAACACGGCATCAAGCACTCGAGTGTCCATCACGCCTTCCACTCGCTGCTCAATAACTTGATGAGCGTAATGCCTTGCTTGAGCCTCTCTCTGTTTCACCTGTTCATTCAATACAGGCTTTAACCCCTCAGGGGCCATCACCGCTTGTTGATTGAGAAATTGCCCCAGTTGCCATTCAAGCTGCCCTAACAGCCACAACTGTGTACTCGCATTCGCCGCTGGCGCGGAAGTCAATGAAATTTTTAATTGATGGTACTGTGCCAACGCTTGTTCAATCGCCGCCATCATATCGGCCTCTTCAATATGAAAAGCCAATGACGCTTCGAGCGCCTGAAGTTGCAGCATTTTTTTGACACCATCGTTTGATACCTGGCGAAGGCGCTGCTGAACTTCTTGCGACAAAGACGAAAAGACGCTGTCTAGATAGCGCACCACCTTGATTTCATCCATATCAAGCAAGGGCTCTGGCTGCGCTAAGCGCATCAAAAGATACTCCACCGCTTTTTCTTCCTGGTCGTGCGACATAAACCAATACGCTAAGGCCAATGCGTTCTCCTTTGGCGCTTGCTCTAAGCGAGGAAGGAGCAATTCAGACTGCCCCTCTTGACGCAATCGTTCGTTAATTCGGGCGTTCATGTCTTTTTTCTGCGCGTCGGTTAATGCCAACACAACACCAATCTCACCCAGCACATTCAAACGTTCAAAAGTCAATGGCTCAGCCTCCACCGCAAAAAGTGCCGCATCCAAACGCATGGCCGCATCGCCTTGTTGAGCCATGGCTATCATCGCCGGACTATGACCACTTTGCTTCATCGCCATGTAATCCATTTGATTTTGCTCCTGAGAAAGCGACGATATCATACTGTCAGGCAGCACTACCCGCTCCCACACAACCGATGAAAAGCATTGCTGTGCCAAATCAAACTCATCGTGAGTGACAAATTGATGCCCTTTTAGCGCCCTCACTTCCACCGGGACCGCATCACTACATTGCCCAATCAATCGGGCATAAGCATCCGCCATAGCAAGCGTGGTGTTATCGGTTTTAAGCGGAAGAGCAAAGAACCCTTCAAGCAACAGGATTTGAATTGATGGGGGCAAAGACGTGGAATATTCGCTCACAATCGTTTTACGCTCTTGCGTCAACACCGCCAATGCCACAACGTCTGAATAAAAAACGGGAGGGCGAGAGGCGCTGTAACGATAAATGCGATTTTCGAGATACGCTTGCTGCGTCGCTGTTTCGACTTCACTCAGACGCCGTTGTGCCTCTAGCCATTCATCAGACCATAGTGATTGTTGCGCTTGATTACGTTCATCGAAATAGTATTGCACCAACAAATGACTGTAATCATTCACATCGTTCTTTTCACCAACAACGCCCTCTCCCGCCACTGCGGCAACGAGGTAAGCTTCCATCAGTTGACGTTCATCACGAACTAAATCATGCTCTTTAGCAAAAGCCACTAACGTTTGACGATAAGCCTGTTGAGCAGAGGGTTCTGCTATGAATGACAAACGGCGAAAGCGCTCGTCCAAGGATTTAGTATACAAACCGTTGCGCTCGTAAACGTTCGCCAACTGCAGAGCAAACGCATCATCACCTTGCTCAGGAAAGTGCAATGAATCACTCGCCACACCATCATTAATCACCATATCTTGAGCCACATTCAGCGCCTGCTCTTTATTGTGACGGTACTCTTCCGATGACAAGGCATTGAATACCTCCACCGCTTGCGATGTGCGGTTCAACTGCAACAACCCCGCTACCCACAATAAACGATAAGATGATTGCTCTGATGACGGTAAACGAGTTATGGCCGCCACCCCAGCTTCAACATCGCCATTGAGCATCCGTGTCTGAATGTTCATCTGATGCAATGTCGATTGATACGGCGCATAATCTGATTCAGAAAGCAAAAAGTTCACGTTATCTAAAAAAACTAACGATGAGTCCACTGTCACTTTTTGACTCTGCTTAAGCAAAATATTCATCACTCGCTCTGGCGCGGCGCCTTCACGGACATACTGTTGAAGCTCGTTCGAAACAGGCGCTTCCAAAGCCGCAATGTAATCGGTATATAATAAAGGCGCTCCTTGAACGCCCCCACTTAGGAACCCACTCAGCATTATCGTGGTTAATATTGTCTTATTCACCGGCCTGCTCTCTTTTGTAAATAAAGTAGCGAAGGATGTGTTTTTCCACTTCGATGTCACTTCTCAGCTGCTCTTCAAGCACAGAAGCGGCGCCATCCAATTGACGCCCCAGCGAGACCACTTGCGACTTCAGTTCAAATAACGCATCATCACCCTGACGCACCTCCAATAACTGCCTCTGCTTTTGATTGACCGCTTGCAAGGACTTCAAATAACTCAATTCTTTACGGTAATGACGCAACTCACTACGTGAAGGCAAGGCCGGAATATCTCCCTTACCCGTAGCGTAATAATAAAGCTGCTCGCGCACTTCGATGTCGGCTTTCAATCGGTGGATGTATGAATCAAGGTCGGAAACCGTTTGCCCTTGTGTTAACGCGTGATAGACTGGCAACAACTCTGAAAACAAATGCGTATCGCCATCATTCAGCGCGTGATAACCCGGCGCTAATACCTCATCAAGCACCATCTCATCAGATAACGACGCCGCACACACATCAAAACTTGCTGGGCACCACGCTGCAAACACAGACCAATCCACCTCATCACTTGCAAAGGCTGAAGAGCATAAAAAAAAGAAAGCGCCGACCCAGAGAGCACTAATACGCTTGCACATACAATTTCTCCCCTAAAAAATGAGACCTAACGGACAGCAGTACATTGAATCCTTTTCCTTCCTCTGCCACCACAAGCTGAGTAGACTCAACCCGACGAATCGCTCCGCCCTCTTTCTCTTGCCCAATCAAAGCAAAGCGTAACACCTGCTTGCCATCAGGCAACGGCGCTTTCAAGCGGCCTGCTCGACCCGACAACGGAACACGAAATTCACGACCATCTTCCAACGTTAAGACCAGTGATTGCCACTGAACATCCGTCGCATCCGGCTGAACGAAGAATTGATTGAACTCAGATTGGTCAGCGCTAACCGCTTGTGAAATCTGCTCAGACAAAGCAAAGGTATTGGCGCGTAACGTCTGCATGACTGGCGGCACATAATCATCACTGAGCAAGGTGGTAACTGGCGCCTGACGCGACCAATACGCACGAACACCCAACGTAAACGCATTCGGAGACAGCGTTCCCTTATCGCCAACAAAGAAGCGATAGGCACCAAACACATCCCAGTACTGGCTCAGTCGATAGCTAACCTCAACATCTGGAGTAAACGCCCAACTACGCTCATCCTCTCGAACTTGACAACAACGCTCCTGATGAACGCTTGCCACGCCCAAGCCGCTTTTTAGGGTGAGGTCATCCATGAGAAAATGCTTCCAGCGATAAGTGCCAGATAGTGCCATCCAACTAAAGCGACCTTTGTCATTTTGAAGTCTCTCCGAGTCCGAGCGGGCGAGATTAAATTCGGCCCCCCAAGGTGATGACGGAAAGTTCACGCCAACTCCCGCCCCCCATTGCTCGGTGTCCGCTCCCACGCCAAACAAACCCTGTGCGTAAAGCTCAGAATCCACCATAAACTCGTTGTACGCAGGGGAGAGCGCCAGCGCATCCGCCGCGCCATCAATCCCCAAACGATACCCCAAATAGAACTGATTTTGGCTGTGATAACCTTCGTCAAGATGATACCGGTACCCCGCCGTCAGCCAGGAAAAATCACTAACACGATAACGAAACTGATAATCGCTTAACCAATGCTTTCCGAGCAGTGAACCAAACCCAATGGAAAACGCCCAACGCTCATTTAACTGAAATGCCTTACTTAACTGCACCTCCGCATCCAGTTCGTGCTTATTTTTGGAAGCGTTAAAGTTAGACAGCAAACCGCCCCCCACCTCAACCCAAGGCAGTGAGTAATACGCAACAACCCCACTACTCAACTCATCTCCTGAGTAAAGGCGAGGCTCAATATACCATGACGCTTGCGAGGACGAACTCAGCAAGAGCGCTATCGTCCATCGTTTTTTCATTAACAACGCTCCTTAAAGCTGCATGCATTTGTTTATAGATTTTTCGCGAAGGTAGGTAGCCAAATTCACCGTGCCACTACGGTTGCTCGCAAACTAAATAATCTCTTGGGCTGTATGCAGAATAAAAAGTCGCATATTCATCATACGACAGTGTACGTCCGCTCTGACTATTTTCACAAGTAGGGTAAGGACATCGAATTAAAGCAGGTGCACGCTCTCCACCACCAGGCACAGAGACATATGCACTTAGCCTCCCATACATATCAACTACATTCCCATTCACATATTGTGCAGGGTTAGGGTAAGGCTCATGGAAAAAGGAACTAATATCTTGTCTATATTTAGAATTTAAAACATTAGATGCAAAGTCTTCTGATATCTCATAATAACCATGATAGCGACATCCCCTGTATGCGTTAGGCTCATGAACTTCAATAAGCCCCCCAAAAAAAGTCGCGTTAAATTCGCTCACGATTCCTGTATATGTCCCAACAGCTACAATAGTAAAATCATCGGGCAAGTTTTTAGAAGGGTCGATTGTTATGGTTCCTGTCGTCGTCATAGATATTCCCTCAACCTCAGGACTTCCCGCATTTTTAATAGACCATTGAGTGGGAACCTCGTTTTGGGCACTGTCATATAACTTATAAGTTTCAGAGGCTAGATGACCTCCAGCAAGAGAATATTGAGGGAAATAGGTTTCACCTTCTAGTATATATTCGGTATCGACAAAAATCTGAGCTTGTGCCACCCCATAACCGCCTTTATGATCACTCACCACATACGTCACATAGTGTGTTCCAGGATGGAGGGTCTCAAAGGTAAACGAAAGATTGCTAGGGTCATTCGGCGCCGCCAATTCAACCGTCGCATTCCATGCCTCGACTTGAATAAGTTGAATATCATCGCCGTCAGCGTCAGTTACATAAGAGCTGATATCAAACGTGTATTTAGCACCCCCCCCATAATTGCTACCATCAGATTGCTCAGTAAACGACGCTCCTTCCACCTCTGGCGCATGATTTCCTGGGCCCGACACCGCCACATCAACCGTCCCCATTAAAAGTGCACTGCCATCGGCGTTCGTCATGGTGTACACCAAACGCGTCACTCCCTGAGCATTCGCATCATAAGTAATTTCATCCGTCGTACCGTCACCACTGGCAACGCCATCACCGAGCACTACAACTTCACTATCGAGCGTATAACCGGCGGTTAAAATTGGATCACTCACGTCTATCGTGATGGTATCCCCCACTTGCGCCGTCTCAGATTTTGGTGCCAACAGCGCTGGGTCTGACGTCAGGTTTATCATCACATTGCTTTGCGCACTCACAGACTTCGCGTGCACGCTCTCTTTTGGGTGGTTTTTGACCGTGTAATCATAAAAACACATGTCGGGCACATCCGCTTCGAGCGTAAAGCTGAGTTGCTCTCGATTGATGCTCGTGGGCGCAGGACAATCAGAATGACTCACCGTCACCGACTCCAGTGTCACCGGCAACCCTTGCGGGTCAACCACCGCTTCTTTCAAAGACACTTCCGTTTGACCATCCGCCATTGACAGTTGATTAAAGGCATCACTGGCTAAAGGCGCCAGAACATTATCGGTTGTGGAGGAGGCGTTATCCCCTTCTCCACAACCAATCAACCCAAGCAATAACAAGCTTGCTATCGATTTTCGCCACATCTCTCTCTTCTCCACTATGCGCTAAAGACGATGAGCATCAACACATTCGCTGCAATCATATAAGCCACCATCACAAGTAAGGTTCGCGTTACACTCATGAGTTCATCCTCACTCTCTCTTATCGTAATATCGACACGACATTCAATGAACGGCCATAATTTGGACTTAACGCGCCATGTTGCTTGCGCCATCGACGTTAACACCAAAGCCAATAAACCTCGCGTTCTCATAGGTTTTCCTCAAAATACACCACCACTTGGTCAAAATAGTGCCCCGTCTCGACGTCATCGGCCTGAGCCTCAAAGCTCGCGAGCAAATCAAAGACCAAGAGGCTTCCAGACCCAGGCACGGTGGTTTCACCATTCGACAATTGGAGCGCACCGTCAGTAATGACGTCAGGGTCAGCGCAGCTTGGGCAGCGCAGACTGTATGGAATGGCACTGTTGAGTGACGTATCGCTATGCTTTAACTCATAAGCCCCATCACCATTGTCATCAAAACTCAGTTTCAATCCTGAAGTGAACCCCCCTCGAGCGGTCACAACAAACCGTGTTTCGCCCGACACAGAATGATTGGTTGTATCGTAGTCAGGGGCCATCACGCCATCGCCAATAATGGTGACGCCCGTCAAAAACGCGGGAATGTAATGTATCTGCAGCGTCACGGGCACCGGTCCAAATTGACGATAAGTCCAAGCCCCACCTTGACTGCGATACATATAAAAAGGCGCCACCATAACGTGACCACTGTAAGTGCCTTGAGGCACCTTCGCTGCCGTAAAGGCACTGGTTAAGTCTGCATCATTCAATGTGATGAGCGGGCGAGCGAACTGAAAGGGAGTAAAATGCACCGTCGATTGATAGGCATTCCCTGCCACGCACCCACTCCCGATAGCCAAAGCCACGGCTGGTTGTAACTGATACGTTGAACAGGTGGTTCCGCCGCCCGGGGTACTGCCCTGTTGAGAAAACTTATCGGCCGCCGCACCTAACCCGTAATGCATGCCGCTGACCGCAAGTGGCACGGTCACTTGATTGCCCAAAGCGTCTTCGAGCACCACACTGGTTCCTGGCGCCGACATGAACGTCCCTGGTGACCACTCCATTGTTGGCGGCAAATTCCCCATGACTTGCCAGTTCGTACTGGTCAAATAACCAGAAACCCGCATGCCGTTTTGCCAAAATAGCTCTTGCCCCGTCAATTTCGCACTCAATGTCAAGGCCTGCGCAGACCAACCGACAAGGAAAAGGCTACAAATTAAAAGTTTTTTCGATAGATTGATCATGATTGGCAACTCTGACACTCACAGGGGCATCGTCAAAAGTTTCTGGTAACGTGATAACTTTATGACGCTGCGCCAAAATATGATGGACAACACGACACTGTGCTTTCTCTTTCGCACTCTGCTGCTCGTGACATTGGCTGAGCTCCACCTTAATAAAGGTGTTCCCCGTATTGGTGACTTCAATTTGTCTTTTCGACGCTTGATAGTCCCACTGATAATCCACTTTTTGCTCTAAGGCAGGGATAACGTAGTACGGCCCCATGCCAAACAAGAAATCCACTTGCTGCCCCTGCTTCGCATCAACCTCAGCAGAAGGAAAAAAACGCACCTGATACACCAAATCTTCGCTGCGATCACAATTGGTTTCACATAGATATTTCACCGTAAAGTCACGCACTTCCCCCACCTGTAACACAGCCTTTGTTGGGTTAACCGCTAAATCCCAAAGGGGAAAATTATCACGCGTCAGAGGCACCTTTTTTATCTCTCCGTCATGCAATTCAATCCTTAACACTTCGGTATTCAGATATAAGGCTTCACGCCCCTGATTCGATACTGTAAATATCTCATTGCCATTTTTGTTGCTCGACTTGAACAGAGTATCAACGTGAAACGTCGGCGATGCGGCCACTTGAGAAGCCATCACCATCAACCCCATAACACTCATCGATTTCATTGCCTTTAACATTAGATTCCCTCAATCAAATTAACGATATACATACGACGGGTTGCTTTGCTCTTCCAAAGCATAAGCGGAAAGTGACCGAACTAAGTCCACTCCACGATGCGCTAAATATTGAGGACTGCGAACAAACAAGAAAGTACGTTTACCAATATTCTTCTTCACAAGCTCAGCCTCAGGGTTTTGCTCCGTTAACTCTTGGTGATAAAACTCCAATTGCTGTAACGTCGCAAACTCACCCACGTAGTAGTAATACTGCCCATCTTTACCCAGAGCTAATTGCAAGCCATCCACGTTGTCAAACTGTGGCATACAGAAATTCTGACCTAAATTTTGTCGCTCTGCCATGTTCGGAGATGGAATAAAACAGCGTTGGTTTAACGCGGTTTTGAGCTGAAAAGGCAACCCTTTACTCACCCGAAACTTGAACACGCCCTCGGTCAATTCCTCTACGCTTACACACCCCTCACCAACACACTCAACGCGGTCTATCGGCTCACCTTCCACACTCGTGAACACAGAGATGTAGGAGCGCACTTCTCGGTTATCAACCCCAAGAAGTAATGAAGTTCCAGGGTAACTGCTGCCTTGGGCAAAAGAGTCTCCTCGATTGTGATAATCACTTGAGGAATCGTCCAACATCACTTGATATTCCTTATAACTCTCAAGCGGATAAGCCAGCGCCTTTTTATCAATAGGCAAACGCCCCCCATTGCCACCGTTCTTTCTCAATTGCGCCACGGTCAAAAACTTATCGCCATCCTCTTGTAAAGACGTCGCTTGCTCTCCTGAGTTTTTAACCAATAGATAACTGTCTGCTCGCTCTCTTGTCTGGAACCAATCGCCCCCACTCAAGATGGTGCTGGTTTGCATGTCACCATACCCACTGTATTCACCATCCGTATCAACATACATCATGCCACTGCCTCGCCAGTGGTTATCTTGATATCCCCCACTGACCGTTACGTCTCCAACGGCCGTATCTGCGATATCAACACTATCCATGACATAACCAGAGCCACTCACTTCCACGCCTAGATTCGCCCCTTGTGGCATATCAAAACGATGCCCATATGTCGCTCGATGATATTGAGACTGCCCTGTACTGCTATCTTGGTGCGTGAAGTTGTAATTCACATAGTCATCCCCCGAGCTAGACAAAGGCAATGAAATGCTCAAGCTAACACTCCATTCATCAAGTCCAATACCATTGGCATCGCTTTCAAACTGCGTGTTCATCACATTTCCGTCTAAAGTGCTACGCCAAGGCCCTTGCCATGAATACCCCACGGTCAAAGAACGATTGGATTGGTATTCTTTATCGAGCCAGTTATCCGGCTGATAAGCCGTAAACTCCAACTCTCGATCAAAATTGGAGTAATAGGCGTAAGCGTTTCCCTTCCACACCCGTTGACTCCAGGCCAAAGACCATTCGGTGTAATCGCCAACTCCATACAGGTAGTGCTCCAGAGATACCGACTCGTCGTCGAGAATTGCGTCATCTTGAAAGCGGTTCCAACTCCAAGAAATACTCCCCAACCTTCCCGATGCTTGCACGTAATCACTGCCACTGCCGAAGCGCCCTAAGACGGCATTCAATGAAAACCAGGAGGTAGGTTGATATGTCGTCGCCACCTTGGCATAATGCATTTCTCGGGTATTCATTAAACTCCCTCCAACTTGCCAAGCCGGCATCACTTGCGCCATCACTTGACCTTGAAGGTACCCCGGATTTTCCCACTCTTCTTCGTAAGGAAGCTGCTCTTCAACCCACTCAGGAAAAACCGATTGAGAATGGAAAAAACCCGCCGTAAATAGCATGTCGGTCTCTCCTGGCGCCAACGTGGCATTTACTGTGTTATAAATCTTACGAACTTCGCGATAAATCTCTTGCCCACCCGCCTCGACGGTAAGGGTTAAATCGTGTATCCCTCGCGGTAATTCACTGTAAGATACATACTGCTGACCAGCACTGACGTTGCGCTCCAAAACCGGACTGCCATCGTCTCGCTTTATCTTTAGACGCCCTGACGAAGGAACCGAAAAGTAGAGACGTTGCGCGGTTTCTTTGCTTTGATACTCCAGCTCGGAGGTAGTCCCCAACGTCACACGTACGCTGCTGACTTTTTCATCCGTATCGAGAGCTGATGTCGCGTTCCAGCTGTCATCCACTTGGTCTGAAACATACCCCATATGCAAACGCCAATGGCCGCTTAGGTAATTCCAACTCAGCTCATCCACGTATAAGTAACGGTCGTATTCGGTGTTATCGCGATCGGTGGTTAGGTTCACATCACCACGCAAATAACCATGTGTTAACCCTGCCACCATTTCACCACCGTAATAACCGTAGGACTGGCTATCGAGCCCCGCTCCGACATTCACATCGTGATGCACCACAAGTGCATGCTCTGAAATCTTCTCGTCAATAAACCGTGTCGACTGCGCCTGTTTCACCATCAACGACGATGGCACCAAGACACGCACTTTGTTTTGACCGGACACCACCACTACTTGAGGTGACTTGACCTCGTTATCGTCAATGGCGCAGGTATCTCGGCGCCCAAAACAGAACGACGAACTTGACACCTCATTCATCAAAGACTTCGCCAGCGAAGCCGCCACGTCGGGGGCGACGTATTGCTCCAATAAAAAGGCGTGTAATTCTGCGTGCGTCTTCGCTGAAAAGCGCACAGACTGACCACTGATCTCACCAGGCAAAGACCGCATGCCATCGTCATTGACGACCAAGGTAATGTCGGCCGGTACTAATGTCGTCAAACCTTCAAAACCAGCAGGCGCAGCACTTAAACCGCTGCTCGTGAACATACCAAAAATCAAAAACCACTTGTTATAACGCAAGTTCAGCCTCCAACATGACCGTCCCTTCACACTGCACTGCCTCATCGGTGATGACCTCACTGATCAGCGTCAAAACGTGCTTATCTCCCAAGAAACCATCATCTTGTGAAACCAACAACCGCCCCTCTAAAGGAGTTTGCTCATCAAAAGGGACGCCTCCTAAGGTCAAACTCATGACATCACTTTGGGTCACTTCCAAACTATAAGGGCGACGGCAATAAGAAGTGTTACGCAGCAGAGAAAGAGTGTATTCAAACCCAACCCCTGATTCGCCATTAGGAATGTCCGATGACACCACCACCGCAACATCATGACTTTGGAAACGCTGCTGCTGCTCATCAAATGCTAGCACCACCTGATTCGGCTGCATATCCAAAGAGATGACGTACGGATACAACTCCGTTTTATCGATGTATGTCGAAAGAGGTAACACCTCTTGAATGGGCGCGGCAACGCTACCAAAACTCAACAGACCTAGCCACCAGTAACGCATACTTTACATCCATAAAAATACCACAACACAGTAAGGCAGGTCCCCTGCCTTACTGTGACCGATTACGAGCCGGACTGCTCTATTAGATAACACCCGCATTTGCTTGAGCCATGATCACCGCTTGGACCGCGATAGCATCACCCGGTACGACCGTACCGCCCGCACTCGGGGTAACAGACTCTGCGCCAAAGGTCACAATGTGATCGCCTGCAGTAGTGCTCACTGGCGTTCCTTCAACCAAGTCAGCACCGTTCATCGTGATGGTAATGTCGGTCGCCGCATCATACGCCGTGTGTGTCACAGCGGTACTGATCAAACTCCAATCCACATCACCATCATACAGTTCAGGACCAGGCTCCATTTGAGAACCGTCTTGTGCAGTGCTGGTGTCAATCATCTCATGCGCTTCGACAACGACAGGACGTAGCGCAGTAAAGGCGCCGTCTTCTTCTACATTCAGCACACCCGCCTGAATGTCACCGCCACCTTGACCTGTCAGGCCAATCTCATTACCGTTAAACACTCCAGGCACAAAACCCACCCATTCAATAGTCGCGCTTGATGGTGCTGCATGTACACTTTGTCCGATAAGACCTGCACTAAGTAGGGCCATCATCATTGCTTGTTTTTTCATTACGAATACCTATATTAATTTATTGCTATTCCATACATTTAAGCTTTCATCCTTTATTGAAAACCCATTTACCTAAAATATGCAGGCATCATTGATGCCGCACTACTAAAGCCTATAAACCTTACAGCAACTAACAAGGTCGCCCACGTCCATGTTGAACACAACATCCCAAATACATCGTCCGCATTGCCGAAAAAGACTTCTTTGCAGCTCAGCAAGCATCTCTAGCTGCAATATGTGAGCTAGACGAGTGCGCTTGCCTGTACAATAAAATAGACTCCCCCGACTGACTCACATCAAAAAACGGAGCGTAATTTAACATATAGCTCACAACTTGAAATAGGCAAATAAAAAATACAATTCAAAAAATGCCAACCAATAAAATAACTATCTTGAAAAACGCCGCAGTTTGCATTGTGGTTGTTAAAAAACTAAGATTCGTACATCTTTGTTGTAGTTTTTGATATTTATTTAAATTTTAGGTAGTGCTATGGAATTTGGGCGTATATTCAAAGAGCTTCGTATTAAAAACAATATGACTCAAAAAAGCGTAGTGAAAAAGTTTCATGAGTTAGATAATTATAGCTCTGATTTATCCTTTATCGATGTGGTCTCAATTAGCCGATGGGAAAGAGGAGTAACAAGACCGATTAAATCAAAAATTATCTTAGCATTAAGAGTTCTTGATGGTGATATTTCTAATTTATATAAAGAATTGAAACTTAGAAATACAGAAAGTGAAAGTAGAGAATATCTATCTTTTTGTAAACTTGTAGAAAGCACCGGAAAGCTCACATACATAGCAATCAAGCGAAATTTTGAGGCCTCTGAATATAAAGATGTTGCATACTCACCATCAAACCCATTAACAAAGAAAAAGGAAATTGAGTTTATCGCCGAGTATTTTTCAGGTAAAAGAAGCAATAAGAAAATTTCATTAAACATAGATGACTTAATAAGTCAGCAAGTTAATGGAGATGTTAGATATTTGTGTAGATACGATAAAAATATGAATATTGTAGCTCATTCTTTTTGGGCTAAGTATTCTAATTGTCAGAAAGTTTCATTCATCGAAGCTTTCAAAAATGCGCAGCAAATTCAACCTTATCGAAAAGGAAATGAGTCATTTTTATACATTCCAGATTTTACTTGGCATAACGAAGATTGGTTTTTTTTTGTTATTGACCACCTACTTATAGAATTATTAAAAAACAATAGCATACTGAAAGTTTATGTTGCGTATCACTTAGATGTTAGCTTATCTATATTGAGTAAGTTAGGGTTTAAGGTTACATCGTTAAGGAAAACTGATTATGATAAAAAAAATGAAATTAAGTTGGCTGAGATTGATTCCCACATATTACTTTCTAACGTTGATTTGATGAACAGGGTTATAAAACTGGCGACATAGCCGCCTGAGCGAGCTCCGCTCGAAAGCAAAGAGACTTAACCTTCACAGTGTGCCGACAATTCTGCATTACCCTACTGGTCATGCACTTACGAGCACTCAGACAACTTTTCTCTCGGAATGGCACCTGGCTGACCCGCCTTCGTTCTGTGGTTGCTTTGATAAGTAAAGGTTTCGAGTGAGATGTCACTGATAGTAAAACTCAGTGAACCTTTGTCGCCACCTTGTGGGCTAAAGTCGTAGCTATCAAGCTGATGCGTTTCGAAAAGCGCAATCGCTTCTTTGCCAACCACTTTGCAGTCAATGAACGTTCTTTCGTTGTCATCACCACGTAAACACGCAATGGTGGCAGCGTAGAACGGGTCACCCTTTTTAGGAATTACCTTTCTGACACGATTTAGATAACCAAATCCGTGAGTGTGAAGGTCCATGTAAGAGTTTTGATTGTTACCAGACATAATATTTTCTCCGAGACAGGCTGCACGAGAAAAATTACATCCCCACTAGGAAAATAATTTTCCCGTGTGGGTGGTAAAAAGTAGGTGTATCGCACCAAAGCACTAAACTAGGCTAAGGGCAGTCAAAGTGATGCATTCCAACCGCTTATCAAGTAAGAAGCCGCGACACGTTTCAGAGCGCCATTTAAGGGGGGTAAACCCCGTGTGCTTAACACTGCGCGTCAGTGTTCAACGTTTTACCCTTTGAGGATAACAGCCGACTGTGACTTGTAAAGTGATATTAATCACATTACAAAGGCAATGTCTTATTTGAGCTATAATGACACAAAGTCTTATTACTTTCGGAGAGGTTTGAAATGCCAGATATTGACAGCGCAGCCCTGTTTTTTGCTGAAGATATTGATGCTCTTGAGCGCTTCCTCAAAAGCCCTCTCTCTTGTCATATGCACATTTACTGTCATTTCGAATATCGAACACTTAAGACATGGCATATCCAATGGCTGTCAAAACGAGATATACAGTCTGTGAGCTTCTTTGACTCCCATACTATCTACCCTCCCTTTACTTAAAGAGCGCGCTTTCTTCCCCCAAAACGTCGCCTTTGACCGACTACGGCTGATTTTTTACAAGATAGTCGCCTTTATATCTTTTACGCTAGCGCAATTAAAAAACATATCTCATACTTATTTTATTGAAAAATGAGACTTTCCATCTCACTTAATGGAGCTAAGAATGCGACGTCTACACCCTATCGATTCGCTGGTGATAAAACTTTTAGGCAAACAAGGATTGATTAAAAGAGAAGCGCTGAAATGCCTCAATGATAAGGTATACCGCCTGACTCCCGAAGAAGTAGAGCTCGCCATGCAAGAAGCATCACGAGCAGGTCAAAAAGCAAAAGAAGCTTATATTGAGCAGCTTATTGAACGTAAGCGTGAAACGTTTTTCACCGAACTTAGCCATCAACGGAATCAACCTTTGTCGCATCAAGATAAATCCGCGTGATGGTCAGTAGCCTCATCACGCTTGCTAACAACCCATCGAACGATAAAGGCCAAGCTGAGATCCGCCTGATTCATGGTCTCGATAAACAGCCACTCGCGTGGCGTTACCGGCGCATGCCCTGCCTTTAAAAGCGTGGCATTCACTTTTTCAATGTTAACCATTAAATCAATCTCCCCAAAAAAAAGAGCCGCCGCAAGCGGCAGCTCGAAGATCGTCAATGTGTCATTTAAGTCACGTAGTGATTGACTTAGTACAGTTTTCAGCCTGTCGACACAGAGTAACGTTATCTGAACACGAAGATAAGCACCTATGTGCATATGTATGTTTTATTTCACACTTTCTCTTTAAAATTGGTGGCACTGCCCTTCTGTCTTTATCGCTGCATGAATGAGACGAGCAGAGCCACCTTGTCTTACGAAAGCACAAGACCCGACCATCGTATCAAGAGACTGGATGAGCGTCACTTTGATTCTAAAAATCATTTGTTTTCGAGTTCCTCCTCTCTATTAGCGCAGAGTGGGAACTTGTTCGCTATATTTATTAACAATAGGAAACTCCAAAAGTCATTTTTGGTTACTTTCGGAATAATAATGAAGAGAAGGTAGATAAATTCATGGCACTTAACACACTTCTTAAAGCAGGCGTTATCGCCGCTGCCGTGACGAGCGCTGGTAATGTCAACTCTCAAGAGTTTATTACTATCGGTACGGGCTCTGTTACCGGTGTTTACTACCCAGCTGGCGGGGCTATTTGTAAATTGGTGAATAAAGGGCGTAGAGAACACAACATTCGCTGTTCAATAGAGTCAACTGAAGGTTCAATTTACAACGTCAACACTATCCGTGCAGGTGAGCTAGATTTTGGTATCGTGCAATCAGATTGGCAGTACCATGGCTACAACGGCACGAGCAAATTTGCCAAGCAAGGTCCGTACAAAAAACTGCGTACCATGTTCTCTCTTCATACCGAACCTTTTAACATCATCGCACGTGCCGATTCTGGCATCGAGAGCCTTCAAGACCTTAAAGGAAAACGTGTCAACATCGGTAACTCTGGCTCTGGTGACCGTGCGACAATGGAGGTCGTGATGGATGCGATGGGCTGGACGAACGACAGCTTCAAACGTGCATCTGAGCTACGAGACTCTGAGCGCTCACAAGCGCTATGTGACAACAAAATCGACGCGTTCATTTACATGGTTGGTCATCCAAACGACTCAATCAGAGCAGTAACAACGTCTTGTGATGCGAAACTCGTTTCCGCAACCGGACCAGAGATCAACGAGATTGTTGTTGGCAACTCTTACTACACATCCAGTGTAGTACCTGCCGGTATGTACAGCGGTACAGACCAGAACGTAGACAGCTTTGGCGTTGCAGCAACCATGGTAACAACTTCTGATGTTTCAGATGATGTGGCTTACAACGTTGCAAAAGCGGTATTCGAAAACTTCGACACGTTCAAACGCCTACACCCTGCATTTGCAAGATTGAAGAAAGAAGATATGGTAAAAGCGGGCCTTTCGACTCCTCTTCACCCTGGTGCGGAGAAATACTACAAAGAAGTAGGCCTGCTTAAGTAACGGCTGACTTCAAGCTCAGTAAAAAAATGAACCGAGCAAACTCGTGCTATGGATAGCTGACGGCTTAGTTTGAGATCTAAATCAGGGCTTTCTGCAAAGCAGAAATGCCCCCCTTAAAGCTGTTGCCAGTTTTACTTGACCACAATTCTTTCGTTTTGTTAGCATTGCAAGAGTTAAGTCAGCATCCATCAGAGATATGATCTGCAAGTACAACAGACTCAAAACTCAAAGAAGCGTTGAGCTCACGAACCAACAACTCAATAAAACCCTGCACATCCACACTGTCCCAGAGATTAATCGTAATGTGTTTCACTCGGCAGGCATCTTGCAAATCACGCCCTGTCGGTATGTGAACCTTAGACACGGTATTGATCGTAATTTCGAATGAGTCCGCACTCAACACATGGATTGACTCATGCGCTCGATAACAATAGTGAGTCAGTGTTTTTCCTGACCATATAGGCATCAGCGCTTGCAGCAGTTCATCAAAGCTGACTTTGTGTGATGGGCGACTTGCAGTTTTTTCACGCCGTTGTAGATATTGCGCCTGGAGACGCCGGTGATAAACGATGCCAGCTCATAGGTGTGACCATGTTTGATGCGAAGGCGCACCGCTTCGCGCGTTGGCTCTGGAAACTCACGTTTAGAGTAAAACGACAACAACGCCTCAAGCTGCGTTTCGGTCAGAAATTGTCTCATTCATTTCTCCCGTTTTTTTCAATTTTTGAGCTGGCTAGCCGACTCACTTTTTACTCTCTTTCATTTCCACCCTTGTTTTAATGCAGCGATGCGCCGACAAGAACCCCCACCATCAGGCCAAACCCTATCCCCCAACACAGAATTCGTGTG
This sequence comes from Vibrio sp. 10N.222.52.B12, assembly GCF_002875385.1. Lineage (NCBI taxonomy): Bacteria > Pseudomonadati > Pseudomonadota > Gammaproteobacteria > Vibrionales > Vibrionaceae > Vibrio > Vibrio sp. 10N.222.52.B12. The sequence continues at coordinate 25,346 of NZ_MDAW01000108.1, forward strand.
TTGTTGGCATAAAACGCTTTACGTGTCATTTGCATATCGCCTCCGGCTCCAGCCTCTGCGTGCTGGCTTCTTTTCCTGCGACAAACCCATCAGCCCATACGTCCGCAGCCACGCCGCGATAAGGGTTACTGAAACAAGATTGCTGGCTCATCGCCGCATCAAATCCTTGCTGATAAGCCACATCCAACGACGTGCTGTCTTGTGGCAACGTGACGAACTCACGCAGTAAAACACCCAGCGCCATCACGACCACGATTGACATCATGATTATCATCCGCCTATCTCCTTACCTAATTTGCCTTTGTCATCAAAGTGACGTTTCTGGCAACCTTGCTTCCACGCGCTACAGCTCCAGTAAAAACTGCCTTTGCTCTTGCCTGACTTGCGCACCAGTACGCCTTTGCCGCAGGTGCATTTCTGGTTTTTAGCCGGCTTGCCGCGAACGCTATCGAGAATAAGGCCGCATTGGTCACGCTCTTCACACGCCCAGAACGGCTTCTTGCCATGTCGAAGGCGCATGGTTTTACCACACAGTGGACAAGGCGCGGTGGGTTCAACCACTTTGGGTAGGTTGATTTGCAGTTCACCCGATTTCACCTTGCTGATAATCGCACGCACAAACCCCTCTTGGTTTTGCATAAACGCTTCTAGGGTGGTGGTTTTGTTGGCAATGCCTTCAAGTGCTTGCTCCCAAATCGCCGTCATCACTGGGTTGCTCACCTCATTAGGCAGCGCCTGGATAACGCCGCAGCCTGCCGCGGTGCTGAGCAGTTTCTTGCCTTTGGCTTCAATAAAGCCGCGCTTTTTCAGTGTCTCGATGATGGCCGCGCGCGTTGCTTGGGTGCCAAGTCCGGCGGTCTCTTTTAAGATGGCTTTAAACTGAGCGGGGATGTTGTCGCTGCGCGCAATGTTGGCCATCGCATCAAGATAGCGATGCTACGCATCGAGCTAGGACGCTATTAGTCCATTGATTTTATTATCATTCATAGTGCGCTATCCTTTCCTTATCAACCCACTTTTTACGCCATCACCTCTCTTCCATTTAGGTATTTCATTGGTTCAATATTCCCATCGCAAGCGTCGCCGACATACGCCAAAAGAGTTTGTTCCGCGAGCCACAAAACTCTTGTTCGAAAAGGACAACGCTTGGGAAAAGGTACTGTGGAAACATGCTCAGACTTTTAGCCTCTGGCAAATCACTTGCGTTGAACGCATGCTCGCATGTGGCAGCAACCTGATGGGTGCCAAACACTACGACTGCGGCACTCCAAACTGCCCGCATACTAAGGTTATCTGTCAAAGCTGCAAGACGAAGGCTTGCAGCTCTTGTGGCACTAAATCCACCGAGCAGTGGATAAACACTCAGCTTGATGTTATGCCAGACTGTGAGCATCAACACATCACGTTCGTAAGCGTCTCTAAATCGGCTCATTGACTTTCAAGCCTCAACACAGAGGTCGTGACTCAAATCGGTTG
>NZ_MDAW01000109.1:0-43719 GCF_002875385.1 Vibrio sp. 10N.222.52.B12
AACTTTGACTTTCCTTACCTTTTAAAGGGCTGAGAGCCAACTTTGGACTTTTCGCTGAAATGGGCGCAACTCCCCATATAGCTCTTATCGCGCAAACAACAGAGTTAACCGAAGATGAGATCTCAAAACTCATCAACTAATGATTTAGTTTCATTCCGACATAATGGCGAAGTGTTAATGACATTTCGCCATTTTTTTAACCGCAAATTGTGACGCCGTAACCATTCATTTCATGAGTCGCTGTGCGACGAATACTAGAACGCGCTCACGAAGTGAGTAAGATGCGTCCTTCCCGAGCTCTCAAAAGCTTTCTTTTATTCGCAGTGATTCCGGTACAAAAATTGCCCTTCGCCTTGCTAGAATGCGCGAGCGTAGCGAGTAAGACTATTCACTGTACTATGCGTATATGCTCTATAGCTTCTTGTCGTATGACAAAAGAAATGTTCAGCGCAGCCAGCTATGCATTTTACTCTTTTAATCATTTGATGCCGATGCTGGCTGTCGGGGCCCATCAAAAGCATCCGCTAATTCTGAATTGTATAGTGTTGTTGATTGCTTTTGATGGGAGGTTCCTTTGAGCGAAGCGATAGCCTTTTCTTAAATATTTATTCTTATATTAATTCTATATACGTAGTTTACATATTTATTCTCATAAGAACGGTATGTCTCTAGATGACCTTTTACAGGTAAAATTAACAGTGATATTCTATAGGTATCTTTTCTGTGAATACTATTTTTTAGGGTGAAATCGTCCATTTGCGTTCACAGTGGGTGGTAACAACGATAGAAATGAGGTGAACACCATCACGAAAGTATGACTTAGATCACATTCAACCTTGTATAGACGTGCAGAATCCTCCGCTTGCGCGGATTCATTGATAAGAGTTAGTGTGGATTGAGGGAGACCTGGGGACTATAAGCCTCGAATACCCGCAAATTTGATTCAGCTACGAGCTCAAACTTATTTGCATTCAAATAGCGTTGTACGACGCCGTTCGCCATGTCTCTAAAACTAATCCAGGCATGACGAAGCCCATTTTTAATTTGACGCTTACGAGTCTCGATGATGGATTCAGCAATGTTTCTGTAACGAACCACTTTCAGATCATTGAAGAACACTTCAGAGAATTGCTTATACGCAGGAGCACCACGAACAGTGCCCTCAACATCACCAATAGGGATGTTAATGGACTCGGAGTTGTAGTAACCCGCTCGTTTAAGGTAACTAATGGCCTTATTAAAGGATTTCGGCGCAATGTACTTACCAAACCGCAAAGCATGGTCTTCATGAAACTGGTGATAACTTAATGGTTTCATACCTTGTGGTGAGGGTTCACCGACACGGCCACTGATAATATCAGTGTTAACCAAAAGACAAGCGAGTACCCTCGCGACGAGTTCACGCGCTTGACGATTATTCATTTCAGGCACCCACGTATACAATTCAGGAAAGCGTCTAGGGTTATCGATAAATTCCTCACACGCTTTTAGGATCATTGCAAACTCAGTAGGAAGATCTACCACCCTTGGGTTTTCTTTGTCACGTAACACACGGCGTTTAGTAAACCCGATTTGATAGTTCGGGTTTGGCTTACCTTTGGCTTCCAGACGTGCTTTTTCCGCTTCAATGGCAGCGTGGTGGATATCAATACACTCTTCAACACGCGCTTTCCGTGCAGCTCGATACGCTGCGCTCGTCTTCTTTCGTTGAGCACGAATATGCTCTTGCGCTTCTTGTGCAAGATCAGAAAGAGTTTGAGAAGTGTAGTGCTCAGAGAGTTGCATAGCATACCTCAACAGAACTCAAGCACTGGTGTAATGGAATAAACCCACTAACGATGTGAACGCTTGAACTGAGAGTATGCTTTGATAGATCGCACCTAGGGTGCGTAAGGTTTGATATTTTCATCTTCGATTCCCAAGTTTGTATGCTCTGCTTGGGTGACTAGTCCAAGCAGTTAAACTAAAGATATAGATAAAAACCATAAAGATCAACGATCAAATTTCATAACAAAGATCGACGCATACAAAAAAGCCAGACCCTTGGGAAAGTCTGGCTTCGTTGTTGAATGTTTAAATATCGAAGTGTCACCTTCAACCACTCAATTGACCTTAATACACTGCATAGAAGACTATGCAGGTAGCGTGCTATGCAATGCACTCTGATCACCATCTATTCTAGTAGACTAGAGATAGGAAATCAATGCAAAACGAGAGGTATCTTTATAAATAACCTAACATTTGTGTTTAAAATGCATAATTAGAGTTATCGTGAAATTTTTAACGTCAATTACTAGATTAGTATGTCAAATAAGTTCTTGTTAAATTTCAAACCACTTCCATTAAGTATGCAGCTCTGTTCCAAATTTCTCTTGTCTTTTCCTTATGCACTTATAGATAAAAATAAAAACATAGAGAAGAGGAATAAGTAAGATCGCATAGATGATCTTAAATAGATAATTATCACTAATTTTTTGAAGTAATGTGAGTGACGTTGATGTATTAAAGAATAATCCGATCCAAATAACAGTATACAATGCTTGTCCTATAATGCTAGAAATAATAGAGCGTTGCCAGATCGAAGCTCTGTAAAGTTTCGAACTTAACGTCTTAAATATCATATTATTAGCTTGATCTGCTGACAATATGCATAAGCTGTTTATTAGATAAAGGCTAATTAGAGGGTAGAAAACTTCACGATAAGTCCCTTCTATTTCAAATATATAGAATGTTAAAGCAATAAGGCCAGAAGAAATAGCACAGAGACCTGCACCAAAATATGTTGTAGTTTTTGCATATTCATATCTCAATGTTGCATTTATTGCGTCTAAAATAATAAACGTCATTGGAAAAATAAGAATACCAGCGGGTTGGAAAGTACCAAAAATCTCCACCGTATCTGGCGACATTGGGATAGCAATGAGCAAAGTACATAGATACAAGCTAGTTAGAAACGCATACCATTTAATATCTAACTTTGTCATTGAAGTCATTGCATAAATAGAATCTCTATCTTGCTTGCAGTCAAAGAGCCTAACGACCCCTCTTGTAACAAGTTCATGCGGCTTCTCTTTCAATACGCAGTCATTATCTTCATTGGTGTAATAAACTAATCCGTCTTCAATTTTTAATAAATTCAATCTTCTTGTCATTGATATGTTCCCTGTTAATCCTAGAGATCACCTTGCCAATGGGAGAGTCTGTTTTTTGGGGTGCTTCAGGATGCCAACTCATTGTCAAAAAGTTGTCTTCTCGATACAGCTCTATTATATCTCCCTCTCTTTCAAACAAATACAAACCACCTCCAAACTTTCGTTTTGTGACTATATTGATTGAGTCATCATGATAAATAATCTTTTCAAATTTTGAAATTGGCATATCAGTTTCATACGTTCCTATTTTTTGAAACCTATTATTTACAATAGACTCAATATCAAACACTTTCTCATATACACCAGAAATCTCTTTTCCCGTCATTAGCCATTCATAAGAAACATCTAAAGATTCAGCAATTTTTCTCATGTTCTTATGTGGCTTTTTTATTTTATTATTTAGTAGCTTACTAATATAGCCAGCTTCAATATCTACTTTCCTTGAAAGCTCTGCCGCTGACATTCCTTTCATAAACAGTATTTCACTTAACCTTCCACCAAGAGTATTTACGTCTTTCACGACTCATCACCTTCCTAACCGTCAATCTACTCTTAATTTTTATATAAAATTTAGGTCATATCACTTGAAAATACTTTCAAAAAGTTTCATTATACTTTCATGTTGACTCTCAAAATGTCACACAAGCAAGAGATAAAAAGCAAAACAACTTATTATCAATAAGTTAGTTATCTTTGAAATGCTTTTTTGTGACTGAAGTTAACAAAAAAACGTAACGTTCTTTAACAAACAATGCCAAGGCAGATGACGTCTCGCCGCAACTACCTCGTTGGATAACGACATAGCATTGCACAGAGCCATCGAAGGGGAAGCCATGATATTCCTCAACCACGCCCTACGTCTAGCGAACGGGTAGGGCGCTGTATGCCTGAACAGCTTAAAGTGAAAGGCTCGATTAACGAGGAGCAAGCCATGCGCGCTAAAGTTCGTTGTTATCAACCAAAACAAGTTAATAAAACGCTTTGTGCTCGCGCGCAAAGAACCAAAGTTGACCGTGCTACCAGCGCAACCTGGAGCACGAGTTCACTGAAAACGCTTGGGCTTGAAAAGCCTAAGCAGCAACAAGCGCAATGGGAAGCCCGACTATCTTCTCTAATGCAACATGAAGAGACATCAATACCCTTGGTATAAGCACAGCTCTGCCTCTATGGAGGCGGAGCTTTTTGCGTTTGTAAAGAACGAGGTTCTGAGCCTCACCTCAAGCGGCCCCGCCTATTTTTAGGTGGGGCTTTTTTATCGCTGCAAGGTTCATGGATACGCCCATTTGCTCGGCATTGGTTTTGTCATTTGATACCGACATAGAAAACACTCTGTTCATCGTCAAACGGTGAGTGATGCCAGCACTTCACCCCCCCCCTACCCAGTCGGGCATCAGCCTTGTAAGCGCCACACGACGCGCAGTCTATTGGCAGTAGGCTAAAAAAGAGCAAGCCGCCCACCTAAAACAGCTCCTATCCAATCCACGAGTGGGCGTATCCATGAGCTTTATTGCAAAAAAGGACATCACGCCATGGAGAAACACACCAGAAAGCGCTCAAAGCAGCAAGAGGAATACGACAAGAGGCAGGGCCACGCTCGCCGCCGTATTGAAATCATGCACGAGTTGAAACAACTGGGGCTAGACCCTTTCAAAGACGACAAGCTACTCATCCGATAACACATAAATAACGCTGCACTTTTTCAAAGAGTGCAGCGTTATTTCAATTTGGAGAACCCAACCTATGTCTTTATTTAAAAACATCCAACGCCGCGGCAAACAACTCGCCGTCGCGTCTTTCACCCTGGCGTGCTCGCTCAGCGCCCACGCCTCAAGCACCGGTCTCCCCTGGGAAGACCCGCTCTCTAAAATCGTGGACTCCATCACGGGGCCGGTTGCTTTTGGTGGCTCAGTGCTTGGCATTGTAGTCGCAGGCCTCACGCTCATATTTGGTGGGGAGATGGACGGTTTTGTGCAAAAAATCATGATGATCGCACTGATTGTGTCAATCATTGTGGGGGCCGTTAACTTGCTGACGATGCTGTTTGGCGTCTCTGGAGCACTCATTGCTTAAAGGAGGGCTCAATGGACGATGAATTACAGCTCACCCCCATTTACGCGTTTAACCGTGCGCACCTTGTGATGGGAGGCGAGCGCGAGATTGTCATGATGTCGATGTTACTGGCCTTGGTCTTGATGGTCCTTCAAAACCTCTATACCGCCGCGCTTGGCGTCATCGTGCTGTTCTCGATGTTGGTTATTGCAAGAGCCATGGCCAAAAGCGACCCCATCTTAACCAAGGTGTATAAACGTTACGCCCGCTATCAACGTTATTACCCCGCGCACAGCGTCAAATACCTACATAAACCCAACCAAAAAAGCGCACGCTAACGTGCGCTTTTTCGTTTCCGATACAGGACATGTCTATGTTGTCTATGAAAACCTATCGTGAGCAAGCCAAAGGGCTGCCTGATTTATTGAACTGGGCCGCCTTGGTGGATGACGGCATATTACTCGGCAAAGATGGCTCATTTACCGCAGGTTGGCTGTTCTCTGGTATGGATGTCGATACCGCCACCAACATGGAGCGCAACGCCATGATGAGCCGCTTAAACCAAGCGCTATCCTCATTAGGCACCGGTTACATGGTGCACGTCGATACCAATCGAGAGCTCGCCACCTCCTACCCCGCGCCAGAGCAGTCCCATTTTCAGCACCCTGTCATGCAGATGATGGACGACTCAAGACGCCTTTTTTTTGAATCACAAGGGGATAAGTTTGCCACGCGAAGCGCCATTTTTATTACGTGGCGCCCCACGTCAAAACGCCTTTCTAAAGTGACCGATTTACTGTTCGACCATGGCAGCACCAAGCGCACGAGCATGGCCGAACGCAACCTGACGCTGTTTAAAGACAAAATGGCCGACATTCAGGGTCGTCTTTCTGGCGTGTTTTCCTCATTGACCCGATTAGGGTTACAAGAGAAACAAGACCACGCGTTCGATGAGATGCTGGCCTATCTTCGCTTTGCACTGACAGGCGTTTGGCATCCCGTTGCTGCCGCCTATACCCCTCTCCCTGTCGATAGCCACATTGGGGGCGTGGAATGCTGGCCAGGATTTCAGCCGAAAATTGGCGAGCACTATACCAGCGTGATCAGCATTGATGGTTTTCCTGACTTTAGCCACCCGAACATGCTGCACCATTTAAGTTTGATGAACGTCGAGTTTCGTTGGAACACCCGTTTTGTTTTTTTTGATACCAATGAAGCGCACGCGTTGCTGGAAAAAGAGCGCAAAAAATGGGACCAAAAGGTGGTGTCTTTTAGAGATAAGCTGCTCAAAAATCCCGATCCGAAGGTGGATGACGATGCGCTAGAGATGGTCGCGCAGTACAAGCAAGCGCAAACCGACCTCTCCGCGGGGCGTGTCAATTACGGGCAGTACACCTCGACCTTTATCTTGCGCCACCAAGACCTTGATGTGCTCAGTGAAATGAGCGAATACGTGGTGAACATTCTCAATAATACGCTTGGCTTAGCGTGTCGAGTCGAAACGGTGAACGCCACCGAAGCGTTTCTTGGCACGCTGCCAAGCGACAGCTTGCACAACATCCGACGCCCTTTATTGAGTACGTTAAATCTGTGCCATTTACTGCCAACGGCCAACATTTGGACGGGCGAAGCCACCTGTCCTTGTCCCTTTTACCCTGAAAACTCACCGCCACTGATGGTCTGCACCGCGGCTGGCAACACGCCCTTTCGGCTCAACTTACACGTCAGCGACGTGGGCCACACCTTGATGTTTGGTCCGACTGGGGCCGGTAAGTCCACCTTTTTGGCCATGCTGGTTGCGCAAATGATGCGCTATCAAGGAGCGCGGATTTTTGCCTTTGATAAAAAATACTCCATGTACGCGTTGAGTCAGCTGGGCGGGCTTCATCTCGATATCGGCGCCAGCGGCTCGCGTGAACAGCCTGCGTTCGCGCCTTTGTCCGCTCTCGATACGGATTTTGAATGGTGCTGCGACTACGTTGAAAAATTGGTGGTGCTGCAAGGCGAAACCGTCACCAGTGATATGCGCAGCGCCATCTTTAAAGCGCTCAGCGACATGAAAGGCTCCCAGCGCCAATCGCTTTCGGAGCTTCATGCTCAGGTTCAAGATGTTCGCATCAAGGCGGCATTGAAGTATTACACCATCGAAGGGCGCGCCGGGGATTTACTTGACGCGGAAACCAGTACCTTGTCGCTGTCGGATTTTACGGTGTTTGAGATGAACCAACTGATGATACGCGGTGAGCGCGATTTAGTGCCAGTGCTCGTTTATCTCTTTCGATGTATTGAGCGAAGTCTCGACGGCAACCCCAGTTTTATTGTGATTGATGAGGGATGGGTAGCCTTCAAACATCCTGTCTTTCGCGACATGTTGTATGAGTGGTTAAAAGAGCTGCGCAAAGCCAACTGCCTTGTGTTGCTGGCCACACAATCACTCACCGATGCCATCAAATCCGGAATCCTCGATGTTCTGGTCGAATCCTGCCCGACTCAAATTTTCTTGCCGAACGATAAAGCGCCGCAGTTTGCCGATGTCTACCATCAGTTTGGCCTCAATGACAAACAAATCGAACTCCTCACGCACGCCATTCGTAAGCGAGATTACTACATCAGCCAACCGGTCGGAGGGCGTTTAGTGGAATTGTCGCTCGATAAGCTGGCGCTGGCGTTTGTGGGCGTCTCGGACAAAAAAGACGTCGCAAGCATTCGCGAGTTAGTCAGCGCACATGGGGAAGATTGGTATTTGCACCACCTCAAACAAAAGCACATTTTGGAGGACACATGAAAACGCTTACCCTCACTTTAACGTTACTCAGCGCTGCAACCTTGCCAGTGAAAACCCACGCGTTCTTTTGCGCCAACTGCGCCAATGTAATGCAAATGGCGCAATCAAATCTTGGGCAGGCGCAAGCGTATGTTGAACAAGTTCAGCAAACCATTAACTCGTTAAAAAATTTGGAATACCAAATTCAAAACCTCGAAAACCTAAAAAATCTAGAGTGGGGGGACGTGCAATCGCAGCTGCGCAACCTCAACACCATTGCCGCCCGCGGCCAGTCGATTTCGTACGCCATGGGAGACGTCACTGAGCGCTGGAACCGTCTGTTTATTGGTATCGACGGCTACGAGAGCCAATCCATCGAAGCCATGAACTCGGTGGAATCCTATAAGCAGCAAGGCGATGCGCTGCGCGACACCGCTCAAAGCGCCTTAGCGCTGGCAAGTCAAATGAGTCAATATCAAATAGACGACCACCAAACGCTATCAAGTATCCAGTCTCACGTCAGAGGCGCCAATGGCGCCATGGAAATTGCCCAAGCCAATGCCGAGCTGCTGGCTCAGATCTCCACGCAATTGCAAAAACTGCAAACCTTGATGCAAGCGCAAATCCAGATGCAAGCCACGCACATGGCGGCCACGGCCGACACCACCGAGCGCCAGCGTGTCGCTCAAGAAAAAATGGTCACCCAACCGCTCGATGTAGACCCCACTGACGGCAAAGACTGGTCACAAGAATGGCAACATCCGAGCATGAGCTGGTGAGCCTAGAGGAGCCTTCACGATGAGCCGAGCACTACAAGGCATCGCCCACCACTTCGAAAAAGCGGGGTTAGCGGGTTATCTCGATGATCCAGCGGTCACCGAGCTCATGCTCAATCCCGACAAAACGCTGTGGATAGAAAAACAAGGTTGCCCGATGGCACGCGTCGGCACCGTCGCCCCCGAAGACGCCACCCGCATTCTTAATGCGTTGAGTGATTACCATCGCCAAACCGTGACGGTCAAACGTCCCATCTTAGAGTGCGAGCTGCCATTAGATGGCAGTCGATTCGAGGGGCTTGTTCCCCCACTGGTTGAAAATCCAAGTTTTGTGATACGCAAAAGAGCGACCCACATTTTTACCTTTGAGGACTACCTCCAGTCCGGCGCCATGACGCCAGAGGTCGCCGCGCACCTCCTCAAGCTCATCGCGGCGCACCGAAACATCGTCACCGTGGGCGGCACCGGCTCAGGAAAAACCACGTTTGTGAACGCCTTGCTGCATCAAATCTCGCTGCTGTTTCCTGATGAACGCTTGGTCATTTTGGAAGACACTAATGAGCTGCAATGCAGCGCCCCCAATCATGTCATCAAACGAACGAGCGTGGAGGCCGATGTGACCATGAGAACGCTGCTGCGCACCACGCTGCGTTATCGTCCCGACCGCATCATCGTTGGCGAGGTTCGAGGCGGTGAAGCGCTGGATTTACTCAAAGCCTGGAACACCGGACATCCCGGCGGGCTGGCCACCATTCATGCCGACTCTGCGCGCCAAGGGCTCGCCCGTTTTGAGCAATGCATCGGCGAGGTCTCGCCCCATCAAAATCCGACGTTGATCGCCAATAGCGTCCACGCACTGGTGTTCATGGCAAGAGACAACACCGGACAGCGCCGCGTGAGAGAGCTCGTTCAAGTCAATGGGTTTGATGGTGAGCGCTACGACACCACCACGTTATACGAAGACCAACAGGAGGCCACATGAGAACGCGCATCACCGCCGCTTTACTCCTTTTTAGCCATTCCGCTTTTGCCGCCAATAACAACGCACTCGACACCATTCTTGATAAGTTCAACCACCTCACCGCCACTTGGTCGCCCATCATCATTGATGCCGTGACAGGGCTCTTTTGGCTACTGGTCACCCTCAGCTTTACGTGGTCTGCCATCTTGCTCTGGATGCACCAAAAAGGCCTCGATCATTTTGTCGCTGAGATGTTTGAACGGGTGATCACCATTGGTTTTTCAGTTTATTTACTCAATAACGCCGTCCCTCTGGCTTGGACCATCATGCATTCTATTCAAGACGTCGCCACGCGCCTGTCCGGGGGCACACAAGCGCTGACGCCTTCCAACATCGTTGAAGTCGGCATGATGTTAGCCCAGCGAATATGGGAGTCGAGCTCAGGGTTCGATGTCGGAGAGTACATCATTATTGGCTTGTGCGGCCTTATCGTTTTGGTGGTCCTGGCACTGATAGCCGCTCAAATGACCATTCTTATCGTCGGCGCCTACGTCATATTAAATGGAGGGGTCGTCATGATGGGCTTTTTAGGCAGTGAATGGACACGTGAGCATGCCATCAACTACTTCACCACGGTGCTCGGCATGTCGGTGCAAATCTTCATCATGCAACTGTTGGTGATCATCGGTAATGACGTGTTCATCGGTTTTATTGATACGCCGTCAGAAGGCGCCGCGGACTACTTGATGATGGTGGTCATGTCCATCATCTATCTGGCCTTAGTCACGACCGTGCCTAATATGGCATCGAGTTTGACGACGGGCCGATTTGTTTTTGATACCGGACGCGCCGTCAACAGCGCGGCAGGCGCCGCCGGGGCGACCGCTGGCCTTGGCTTAGCCGCGTCCGCGTTACTCAAAGGTGGCGGCGCAATGATGGCGAAACAACTGGCTAAGACGGGACTCGGCCAAAAAGCACAAGGAGGGGTAGCGCAGCTATCCAAAACCGCGCCGATGTTAAAAGGCGCCGCCACAGGCGCTGGCGCTTTAGTCAAAGGCGCGGACAAACTCGGCCAAGCCGCATTAGGCGCCATGGCGCAGCAAAGCCCGGTTGGACGCGCGTTCAGCGAGCTTGCCAAAAAAAGCGCGCTGCCCCCCAACGGCCATAAAAAAATGCACGCGACGATGCACGCTTCGCCCTCCTCGGCTGGACTATCTCCAGACCAAGCAGCGATGCAAGCGGCGCAGCCTGTCACCACCACCTCAAATCATGAGGCTCTGAAAGCGCGGTTGCAGCAGCGCTCGCAGCGCAGACCCTCTAGAAAAGCATAAGGGAACCCCACGATGTCAGAAAAAAATGACTACTCCATTTTATATCAGCGCGCCCGCGAAGAGTGGGATGAGCGCATCGGCAGCGCAGTGAAAGAAGCGCACGCTTGGAAGATGTTTGCGTTTTTAGCCCTGCTTGTGAGCGCCCTCGCCGTCGGCGGCGTCGGATATATCGGTGCGCAGTCTAAAATTAAGCCCTACGTGATTGGGGTGAAAAATGATGAGGAAATCATTGGCGTGGCCAGCGTCGAGAAGCTGCCCACCTCGCAGCTCGATGCCCTCAAAGTCCGAGAGCTAGAGCAGTTTGTTGAAGACATACGCAGCGTGCTTTCTGATACCGAAGCGGCAGAAAAAGCCGTTCGACGCGCGTACGCCAAGCTTATCCCCAACTCCCCCGCTCAAACTCAAATCGCCGAAGCGTTTCAAAAAGAAAACCCATTTGAGCGAGCGGCGCGAGAGCTGGTGAAGGTTGAAATTCAAAGCACACTGCCCCTATCAGACAGCACGTGGCAAATCGAATGGACAGAAACCGTCACCGACCGACAAGGGGCGCTGCTCGATACGCCACGATTTAAAGCCACCATCAACACCCAAACGATACAGCCCCAGAACAAAACGCAGATGAAACAAAATCCGCTGGGTCTGTGGATCAACGCGTTCAACGATGTACAAATTAAGTAAGGAATGGATGATATGAATACGCCCTTTCTGCGCCTCACCTTATTAGGGGTGGCGCTCTGGAGCAGCGGCGCCCTAGCGAGCCGCGTCCCGGCCATCTCAACCAGCTCACTGATAGAGCTTGCCGCGCCGCTCAGCCCAACCGAGCAAGCGGGGGTTGAGATAGCCAAGCGATGGATAAACGGAACAGACAAGCCCATACGCGCCCCCGATGGCGCCGTCACCTACTTTTATGGCCGCGCTTTGCCGAGCGTTGTCTGCGCGCCGCTCAAAACCTGTGACATTCAGTTAGAGCCTGGCGAGCAAATCAGCAAAAACGGCTTAAACGCCGGTGATACGGTCAGATGGAACTTCACCCCAACGGTGTCAGGTCAAGGCGCTCAAGCGGTGACACACATTTTAGTCAAGCCGACCGATGTCAATATTGAAACCACCTTGCAAATTTCCACCAATCGCCGCGCCTATCTGCTCAAGCTCACCGCCAAACACAACGACTGGATGCCCATCGTGAAATTCGACTATCCAGAAACGTTGCAAGTGGCCATGGACTCACTGTATGACCGCCAGCAAAGCGAGAAGCAATCCAAATCCATCGGCAATGGACTCAACATTGACGATCTCGATTTTGACTACGACATCGAAGGCAACGCAAAGTTTGCGCCCGTTCGTGTGTACAACAACAGCGTCAAAACGATATTGGAAATGCCTCGCAGTGTCGCCACCGGCAAGTTGCCCTCACTTTTGGTGATCAATGCCGGCCAGCGCGAGCTCATTAACTACCGATACCGGGATGGTAAGTTTGTCGTCGATGGCCTACCTGACCAAATCGCCCTGTTACTCGGCGCAGGCAAACATCAACAAACCGTGCTCATCAAACGTAAGGGGGGAGCATGAAACAGTTTTGTCTCATCGTCATATTGCTGCTGGGCGGCTGCGCCAGTTACGAACCAGACCAATACGGCAATTACAATGATGTGGTGCTAACCCCAACGGAAATGCGCGCCATCAGCCAAGACATTGCGCTCTTTCTTCGTCAATCCGAAGGCGCAAGCCGGATAGTGAACCTCAACCATGATGGCAGCGATTTTGCCAATACCTTAATCGAGACGCTCAGGCGTCAGGGGCTTGGCGTCGCACAAGACAATGCCAGAGACTATTTAAGCCTCAATTATCGGGTGAAGCAGCTCAATCCGACTCAGTTTGCGGTCACCGCCGTGCTCAGTGATGGCCGAATACTCTCGCGCATCTGGGTGGTCAGTAACCACCACCTTATTCCGCTCAAAACGCGGGCTTATGGGGTGACGTATGACTAAATTCAGCCTCAAGCAAAATCCGCTTTCCGGTGTGGGCTCGGTGCACATCAAAAAAAGCGTGAAAATCGCCGGACTGGTGCTGGCGGGTATGATGGTGGTGCTTGTGGTGTTGGTCATTGCCCAAAAAGGGCAACGCGCCAGCGCCTCGGCGCCATCCGACACGCCAAGCACGGTCAACACCGCCACCACGGCGTCCTCTTTGGACTCTGTCTTGGCCAAAAAGCCCACCTCATCGGTGGTCAAACCCACACCGATAACCTCTGTTGAAACGGCGCCCGCCACACCGTCGGTTTCCCCCGAGCTCGCCGCGATGAAAAAGCGTCAACTGGCCGCGTTTGAGGCCAGACAAGCGATGTTAACCGAAGCGGTCTATTCAGGGATGAACATTCAGATTGACGACGCGGCGCTAAGGCAAACGACGGCGCCAGCGCCAAGCCGCGAGCTGACGATGGCGCAGCAAAGGCTCGACCACGCCAAAAAACAAGCCATGTCAACGCCAAGCGGACAAGCGCTTAGCCAGGGCGGCGCCTTAGACACCACGCTCGCCAGTCAGGCCAGCAAAGACGCGTTTTTGGCAAACACCCATCAAGCCGGGTATCTCACTGCGCGGCGTGAACTGCCCGCCAGTGAATACGAGCTCACCGTTGGCACGCTGATACCGGCCGCGCTTATCAGCGCCATCAACTCGGATACTCCCGGTCACTTGGTGGCTCAAGTCAGTCAACACGTCTACGACAGCGCCACGGGCTCGGCCATCCTCATTCCACAAGGGACTCGGCTCTACGGCACGTACGACAGTCGAGTGGCGTATGGGCAACGTCGCCTTCCAGTGACGTGGTCACGTGTTAATTTCCCGGACGGGAAAAAACTTGATATCGGCAACATGGCCAGCTTAGATGTCACCGGCATGAGCGGGTTAACCGGAGAGGTGAACAATCATTACTGGCGCCTATTTGGACAATCCACCTTATTCGGCGGCATCTCAGGGCTCACGCAAGCGGGGGTCAGTGATGGGGATGACGATTCACGCTCCACCGCCGAATCGGTGGCGGATGGGGTCACCCAGCAGTACGCCGAAACGGGCAACCTGCTCATTCGCAAAAACATGAACATCCAACCGACCATTGAAATCGACAACGCCGAGCCATTTTACATCATGGTAAGCCAAGACATCGTCTTGCCGCCTTACTCTTCCATTCGTTAGACACTTCGAGAACCTTTATGAAAACCATGCCTATCGCGATATTAGGAGGGCTCATCACATCTGCGTGTTGGGCGGCGCCCTCCGGCCATTTAAACGATAACCAGCTGGTCATCTCCGGCATACCAGCGCCGCTTCCCGTACAAGACCATTCGACCACGCTAAGGCGAGGGGCGGTAGACGTGAGAGACGATATTCAAACGCCAGCGCCTCAAATCGTCAATGTGGGAGAAAAAACCGTACAAAGAGTGAACGTCGAAAAGCGCAAACCCACCGGCTCACTTACTTCAACGCCAACCGTTTTACCCCCCATCACTCCGGCGCACACCAAGCCAACCACCTTCTTCATCAGTGCCAATGAAGCCCCGTATCGCGCCCTGTCTCGTTGGTTGCAAAAGAAAAACCTCACGAAAGTGGCGTTTTCACTGAGCGAAGAAGAGCAAGCCGCGCTGCTTCGTCCGGTCAGCAGCAACCTTCATTTTACTGGCACCCTCCCGCAGTCTATTGAAGCGTTAGGTCAGCAGCTTGACATGCCTTTGCGCTTTGATGTGCAGCGTGGGATTGCGGCCATCCATACCCAACCTGGAATGATTGATGTCCGATGGGTTCATGGTCGTTCGCTTAAAGAAGCCATTGCCAATCTTACCCGCGCCTATCAGTGGCATTGGCGAGAAGAAGGAGAACGACGCTCTTGGATGAGTGAGGATGATTACCCGTTAATGGCCGAGTACGGCATTGTGACGCCGCGCGGCGCGTTTGACTTAGCGCTGGACACCGTACTTGAAGGCTACCCCGTTCGCGCAGAGCTTATTCCCGGCTCTCGCCAAATCTTTATCAGAGAGAGACAATGATGAAAATGACATGGGCACTCGCCCCTTTTTTCGCCGTTTTGCTCACCGGTTGTGTCAGTCAAGATTATCTCGACCGAAAGGAAAATGCGAAGCACATTCAAAACACCATGGACACCGCACGTAACAAGGCGTCAACGCCACTGGGTAACGTGCAATACCTCAGCAAACCACCCGCCCTGCCAACGCCGATAAAAAAGGACACGTCGCCGCCATGGTTGCAGCAAAAAGTCAGAGTTAAGGCCGATAGATTGCCGTTATCACTGGTGTTATCGAGACTGCTTAGCGGCACCGAGGTCGATATCTCCTTCGATCCTGACGTCGACCCCAATCGTCCCGTCACCATCAACAGCGAGGCGTCCAGAAAGTCGATATTAAATCTGCTCAGCAGCGTGACGCAATATGGCCTCACGCCAGAAGAAAAGAAACTCACGGTCGGCTTTTATCAAACGGAAACTTTCGTGCTCACCCTGCCTTCTGGTGTCTATTCTGGGCAGCAAGGCAGTCAAAGTGAAAGCAGTGGCAGCGCACAAGAAGGCGAAAGCACAAAGGTGGACGGCCAGTACATCACGACCGGATACAATGAGGTCGATGTGGTGTCTGAGGTCGCCGATGCCCTCAAAGCGGTCCTGAATGACGAAAGTGAAGATGACGGCGAGCAATTAGTCGGCTCAGTCAAGGTGGTGCCTGGACTGACCGCCATCACCGTGCGCACCACACCCAGTCGAATGGCGCAGGTGCATCGAGTGGTGGCGGCTTACCAAAAAGAGCTCGAAAAACAAGTGCTGCTCGATGTTCGCGTTCTGGAATTTCGCTCAAACCTTGGTAAAGACCAAGGCATCGATTGGGATCTCGTGAGAGATGTCGGCGATGGTACGTTAAACTTCATCATTCCAGGGACATCGACCACCTCTGGCCTTATCGGCTCAGGCAGCGGTTTGGCGTTCCAAGGCTCTGGAAAATGGGATGGCACCACCGCTTTTATTAAAGCACTAGAACAGCAAGGTACAGTATCAACAGATACCCCCATCAGCGTACTCACGCTCAGCGCTCAACCCGCTCGTATCTCGCAAACGGTTGATACGCCCTACCTTTCCGATATCTCCACTGACATCACCGACACCACCACCTCAACAAGTACGACGCGTGGCAACGTGGTGGAAGGCATCGATATGATGGTCAATACCAACGTTAAAGATGACTTTGTCTGGATACGCACTGCAGGCAAGCTCACTAAAATCGCGGGCGACAGCACGGAAGTGGTGAACGAGGCCACCTTGCGCTTTATTTCCACGCGCAGCGCTGACTTATCATTCACCAACAAACTGCGCTATGGCCAAACGGTGGTGATTGGCTCAGTGAAGCAACAAACCCAAACCGCCAACAAATCCTCAAGCTTTGGCATTGATGGATTAGGGAGTCAAGCGAGTGGTCAAGAAACCGTTGAAACCTTAGTGCTACTGACGCCAAGGAGAGTAAAATAATGACCACATTCACCCCCACTCACGCGGTAATAAAGGCAGACACGCTCTCAAAATGGCAGCTTTCTCGTAAGCTGCCGGGCAAGTTTAGCCTGACCGTACAACGGGGCCATTGGTTAACCCGGTATGTAAGCCAAGAAGCGGGATTTGCGATAGCTGAGGCTTGGCTGCATAAGCTCGACAGCCATGCGCCTGACCATTGGTGTTTGATGGATAAACACGACCATGACCATGTTTTTTTCATGCAAGTGCGCAGTGGTGTGGTCCGAGAAGCCACCACGCTCAAAATAGACGACATCAACACCGTCAAGCTCTCTCTCAGTGAAAGGCTATATCTCACGCCAACCTTAGAAGAAGAGGAGCGTTGGCAGTCGTGGCCATGCGAAAGCGTGCCACCACTGGAAGAGCGCGATTGGCGACCTTACCCACTCAAACCCAACAAAAGCGCGACCTTTATTATCGGTGGCGCTTTTTTGATGGTTTGCCTGGCGCTGAGCGTGTGGCTGACCAGTGCGCCGCCTAAACCCGACACACTCCAGCCGCACGTGGTGGATGTATATCAAAATTATCGCCACACCATGACCCAAGCGGTGAGCGCATCAGAGGGATTCAATGACGCGCTTTTGCTCACCAGTATGAGTGCCCTCGCCCCCTCTGGTTGGAACTTAAGCAAGGTAACCCTTCAAGGCAGCACCATGGTCGCCGTCATCGAGCGCGGTGACGACGGGCTCATGTCAAGCGCGAAACACTACTTGGCAAGCCTCGACTCACCGGCGACGTCCGTCTTGACCCTCGACGCGCTGACGCTCACCAAACCGGTAAAGGGGCATCTTGACCAGTGGCAAGACGAACTGGCGCCCTATTCACTTGGTTTTCAATTGGTCGATGTGCTCACTGGCCTCGGCTGGCATACCAGCAACAGCAAAGAGAGCAAATCCGCGACCGCGAGCACCTTGGATGTCACGTTGAACAAAAACAGTGTCGCGCTCAGTGAGCTCCCCTCTTTAACCACCTTGTTTCGTCCGTTGCCGCTGAGCCTTCAAGCGCTGACGCTCACCCCAAACACCGATGGTACTTACCGCGCAGTCATGCGCCTTCAATACATTGGAGAGTAATATGAAAATCACGAAAGCCCATATCCAGATTGGCATTCTGGTGATTGGCGGGCTCGTTGTTGCCACTCTTTGGCTGGCCAAAAATACGCCTATCTCAACGGCGCCACGTTCGATTGAAACGACAAAACCAAGCTGGGTCAATGCAAGCCCTGCGTCCCCGCCGCCACAGCCAAACAACGTCATAAGAAAGCCCAAACCCAAAAGCGTAAGCCCCGCGCTTGTCATCGATGCGAAGGCAAAGCAGCTCATTGACCGCTCAGAAACCTTAGCGCTGGCCAAGCTTGATGCCAACATCGCCGAGCAGCAAGCCAGGACGCGCAAAGCAACTCGCAGTGAGCCGTCACAAGAGCGCGCTGACTACGTGCCGGCCATTTCGGTGATTGATGATTACGCCCCACCGAGGACGCTATCGAAACCCCGCACCTTAAAGGCCATTGACCGCTTCACGCTCAGTGGCCTTTTTGTTGACGAGCAAGAAGCGAGCGCCTATCTGAGCTTTGATGGCGGCGCGCCAGTGCGAGTCCGTGAAGGGCAAAGCATTCAAGGTGTGCGTATTACCCACATCAATGCCAATGGGGTTCGACTCATGCAAGGCACCCAAGCCAAAGTGTTAGAAGGTGGACTATGAATCACTTACCAAAGCTCACCAAAGCTGAGGCAGAGACGTTATTAACGCTGTGTCGTGATGATGGTTACACCATCGTCGCAGACGACCTCACCATACAAACCGCGAACCCACACGCGCCCAATCTTGGCCGCATCGTTGATTTGCTGCAAGGCAGCGAAGCGATGTTAGGCAAGTCAGTCATGATTGAAGAAGTGCCTCAAAGCGTCATCGATAACACGCTTTCTACCTTCACTGACGAACAAAGAAAGGAAGGGATGACACAAGAGGCGACCAATACGGTGGAGCGGTTACTGCTGGCACTGTGCCAAACCGCCGTCAATGAAAATAGCTCCGATGTCCATGTGCTCACCACCGCAGAAAGTACCTTGTTCTTGATCCGCAGTGTGGGCGTCAGGCGCGTGATCAGCCGCTTTCATAACCAGCAAAGCGCGCAAAATCAACCTCGCCAAGTCGGGCTTTCCTTGATGGACTATGTGTTCTCCGAGCTTGGCGGACAAGACATCAAATACACCATGCCCGCGCAAGACCGTTTTGAGGTCACGCTGACGGTCAATAACGAGCTGCGCGTGTTTGAGTGGCGAGCGGCGCTTATTCCAACCGCAGAAGGGCCAAAGCTCACTCTGCGCTGCCTGACACCACGCGATAAAGCGCTGTCTTTGGAGGACATGGATTTACCCGCGCCTTATTTAAGCACACTGATAGCGATGATCCACAAACGCCAAGGCGGAATAATCATCACCGGCCCAATGGGCTCAGGGAAAAGCTCACTGGTCTATGCGCTCCTTGAAAAAGTGGATCGCATTGCACGTAACGTTCATTCCTTAGAAGACCCCGTTGAGTTTTCACAGCCGTTCGTCAGCAAAACCCAAGTGCAACCTGACGTCGAAACGGTGGAAGGCTCCGGCGTTAAGCTCGACTACGCCTTTTACTGTAAAGAAACGCTGCGTCATGACGTTGACATCTCTAACATCGGTGAAATTCGTGATAACCCGACGGCCGCCGAATTTTGTCGTAAAGCCGAAACCGGTGGCTTGGCGCTGGCCACGCTGCACACCAACAGTGCGCTCGGCGTCCCTCAGACCTTCATACAACAACTCAAAATGCCCGCCGCCATCATTGGTGCGCCTGACCTGATGGCGCTGTTTGTTCACGTGAAACTGGTCAGAAAACTGTGTGGCTGCGCGTTTGAGTTTAGCCAGCACGACAGCGACGAGGTGATCAGTGCTTATCGCGATGCAAATGCAAGCGACAAGCTTGCGCTTAAAGTGCGCCAACTTAAACAGCTTTGCAGTGAAGAAGAGCTAAAAAGCGTCAAACTCTTAAATCCGAAAGGTTGTGATGCCTGCACTGGAAAGGGGGCGGTGACGGGGGAAACAGGCCGCTTAGTGGTCATGGAGATGATCATTCTCGATGACAAAGACCGAGCGTTTATCGTCAAAGAAGACGATTTAGGGTGGAAAGCGCATCTGCAAAGTCAAGGATGGCCCGACATCAAACAGCACTGTAAATCTCGCATTGTCCGGGGGCAAGTGGACATATTATCTGCCTCAGAGCAAGTGGATGACCTCGTTCCAACGCCGGTCAGTGACACCTATCGCGCACTCAAGGAGGCATTATGACGCTACTTGGTCGAACCCTTGAGCAGTGGCTGTTTAGCGACAAAGAAAGGCTCGCCTTTTTACAGCAGTGGCAAAAAGCCGATAAGTACAACCTCACCACCAAAGAGTTTTGTCAATCTCTTGTCGATAATGGCACGCCAACCTTCCAGGTCATTGGTCTTGCGGGAAAAGCGGCGCCAAAGCAAGGAAAACGCTTTGTCGATGTGCTGGAAGGCTGGTTTCCGAGTGTGGTGTTAAGCTCCATCCGCGCGGCAGAAAGCGCCGGTCAACGCGGCGTTGGCATTCAGACCGCCATCGAGCAGTTGCAAGGCGGGGAAAACATTGTCACCAAACTGGTTCAAATGCTGGCTTTCCCTTATGGCTTAACGGTGGGCGCGGGGCTCTACGGCGTGTACATCGCCGATAAGATGTTAAGCGCCGTAGAGCATGCCGATGGGATTGGGTTAACGGTTCGCAATCTCGTGGCGGGGTATGGCCCACTCGTCGCGA
Source organism: Vibrio sp. 10N.222.52.B12 (assembly GCF_002875385.1). Classification (NCBI taxonomy): domain Bacteria; kingdom Pseudomonadati; phylum Pseudomonadota; class Gammaproteobacteria; order Vibrionales; family Vibrionaceae; genus Vibrio; species Vibrio sp. 10N.222.52.B12. Next base: position 20,403 of record NZ_MDAW01000109.1, read on the forward strand.
TATTGTCCGCGTGTTTACTCGTGGCCTTAGCCATTGCGTTGCCAAACTGGGCAGGCCCGAGCCGACATATCACGAACCGATGGCCGCTGTTTTCACTTTACCGCGCGGCAGTGGCCGCGACATTACTGAAAACCTTAGCCAACCTCACTCAATGTGGCATGAAACTCAGCGATGCCCTCACCCAAGCTGAAATTCGCAACAGTGCGTTTGTCAAAATGCACATTCAAGCCATGAAAGACCAGAGTATCGGACAAAGTAATTTGGGGCATATTCTCGATACGCAGTTACTGCTTCCAGACGAACTCAGTGCCATGAAGGTACTGGGTGAGCGCGTCAATTACACCGAACTGCTCAGTCAAAGTGGCGCAAACCATAGCCAACATGTCGATAAGCAAATCGCCAAGATGAAACTTTGGCTTCCCAAAGCCGGATTGGTCATCACCATTTTGGTGCTGGGCTCACTCGTTATCAGCGCCGCCTATCAACTCTACCTCAGTTTTCAATAAGGAAAAAACAGCATGACATACACAAATCCAACCCAAACCTCTCGAAAAAAAACACCACAGGACAACACGGATGAACCCGTGACAGTGCAACAGACGCATACCCCGTCGTCTGCGCCACCTTCATTTAAAAAGCAATTGGGCGCCTCACTCATGGACTTCATTTTTTGGATGGGTCTCGCGGCCTTGGTGCTCGCTGGTATCGTCGCCATGGCGTCATCTGGGAAAGGACAGCTGAAAGTCAACACCACCCTCACTGAAGTGAGTGAAATTCGCCAGGGCGCCGATGCTTGGGTCGGCGCGGGCACCGATACGACCGGCGTGAGCCTGACCGAAATCTGTAAAGAAGGCTACGGCTACAGTAAAGCGACGTGGTGTAGTGCGAACCAATTTGGTGGCACGTACACGGTCACCACCAGTGCCAACAAATCGTTCATTGACATCACCATCAGCAACGTCGATGCCGAAAACATCCTGGCACTGGCCAACAAGCTGGCGCCAGTGAGCTCAGAACGCTGTCCAAAAGCGGACTCAAGCTGCACGAGCATTAAAACTTCTGGCTCTGACATCACTGTGACCATGTAATGCAGCGCCAAACTGGCGCCTCTGTGATCTCGTTTTTATTTGCGTTTGCGATAGCCGGCGGTGCGCTGGCTATCACCGTCGCCTTAAGCAGTAGCCTATTGCGACAAGGCGCATTACGAGAAGATTTTTCCTCGGCCATGACGGATGTGTTTACTTATACGGAGCACGCCATCAGTGCGCAATGGGAAGCGTCTGGCTGCCGCGCCCAGCTTATCTCGCCAACGGTGTCGCAATTAGTCAATGACTACAATGCGCCCCGTTACTTATTAACCACCCCTTACGCTATCGCTATCGACCTTCAAACCTCCCCAGGGTCAACATTCAGTGTCGGCATCAAAGTCACTGTCAGCCTCCCACAAGGGATGACGGGCTACTCACTGAAAACGCCCGCTATGCGGGTCGCACAAGCTGTGTTTATCACAAGCCGTCGCCTGACACTTTATCGGTCGATGGCCACCATTCAATCCCAGCTGCAACTTCAGTATTTCGATGGTGAAAACGGCTGTATGCAACAGGACTTTTTATGATGAAACACCAACGAGGTCTTGGTCTTCTTGATGTGTTATTTGCTATCGCGTTGCTTGGCCTTGTGTATGCCGGCGTCGCAAAGTGGGCCCTCATCAACAAAGAAAAAAACGCGGCTCAAGACTACCGTAACCGGATTGAGCATGTCGTCGAAGCTCTGCAGAAGTACCAATACCAACAAAAGACCATTAAGCCCCCCGTCGCCGTGATTGACCAGTTTCCAACCAACCTTAACGATCTGGTGACCCCAGACGAACAGTTTTGGATCAACTGCACCGCGGCCGATGAAGCCGCAAGACGCTGCGTCAGACCGGACTACTTGCCTTGGTCTTCGCTACGTATTGGTTATGAGGCGGGCAGAAAAACCGTCACCATCGGCTCGGATTTAAGAGACATCGCTTATGCCCAGTTAACGTTCCCACTGTCTAGTACCGCCATACAACCTATCTATCGAGCAAAATGGGCCACCGAACTGCTCAAGGTGCCTTATGCCAAGGCACTCAGTAACGGCGATATTACCGTCATGGTTTATGACCCGCTCCTTTCACAGCTTTACGATGAGTTCTTGCAACGTGATGGTAGCGTTCAGCTCACTGACGACTGGGATGTAGGCGGGGATTATGCGATCACCAACGCTAAGGATTTAACCCTCTTAAATTCAGATGGTACTCAAAAAATCATCAGTAAAGGACTAGTCAATGTAATCACGGTAAAGCACGGAGACCGAGTAGACAAACCGTCGTGCCCTGACGGTATGGCTCCCGACATCATGCTCAGCATTGCCAACATATACATTGAATCCGATTTAGAACTGACAGGAAGTCAAAAGCCCTACCTAATGACTACCACCGATAGCTATTGGCAAGTCGGATTAGAGGTGCGAGTCAAATCGTTAATTACTGGTCAATTTGAAAAAGCTACCACAGGCGAAATCACCGCCTTTACCCAATGTAAGTAACCAAGGAGCATATATGAAAACGCAGTATTTACTCATTCCCGCGCTGTGCTTGAGCACCGCCGTGCACGCAAAAGTCACCTACGACGACGCACTGGAATCAAGCAAACCTTATGAATCCGCGAACGCAGCGGTACATAACCCTCCAGATACAAAAGGTTTAACCGACGCTGAATTCGACCCTGATGCATCAGAGAATGGGGAGTTTGGAACCTGGGCCACATTCACAGGAAACCCTTACTACATCGAATCTTCAATGATGTTTAAGGGAGACCCAACAGGGCAGCAATGCACCCCTAAAGGATCTTATGGCAGCCAAGATTATGAAGATTGCACACACGTTGGAAATGGTGATTATGATTGTGATATCCGCACCAAATACTACGAGTGCGAGTAGCCATTAATACACCTTCAAAAGCGCCGTCATTTAACGGCGCTTCTTTTTAAGAATCAAGTATGCCGATCGATCATAAAAATGCGTTTTATAGAACAAATGATCATAGATAAAACAGGATGTTAATGTCGTTTCATATGGTTAAATTTGATACAATTCGGCTAAGCAAGGAACCCGATTTAGGATAAATTATGCTCAACAAAACTTTTACGTTCATCTCTTTTGCTCTTTTATCCAGTCAAGCGTTTGCGGTTGAAAACGGAACTCCCATAGACTGGTCACAACACGATAATACGGTTCGATTCGACAGCCAACAAACCGGGCGTCAAGGTTTGTGTAGCGGCACCATCATTGCGGGACGCTACGTGCTAACCGCCGCGCACTGTCTTGAAGAATCAGAGCTTGATACTTTCACTATCTCAACCGGCGATAACTATTCCGCATCCAACCGAATTGGCCACCCAAACTTTGTCGAAGATGGTAGTTTCTCTGGTGAAGATGTGGGCATTGTGACCATAGCTCAACCAATCGAATACTCAAACATCCAATTCTTAAACATTGAAAACCGAGAAGAAAATGAGCCGATCATCATTGCGGGATTTGGAGGCACCATTGATACCCTCAACTCCGTTGGGCTGACGTTTAGCCATTACCACTGGGTCGATCATTTCGCTCTCTATGCCGACGTGGTTGACGAAGACAAGCACACCACCGGTGGGGATTCGGGGGCGGCGTGGATTAACCAAGATAATGACATTATGGCGATTCACAAAGGGAGTATTATGGTTAACGGTGCTAATGAAAAATATCGAGAAACCTACGGCACTGATATCCAAGCCGTACAAGATTTCTTAACGAGCAACATTGATGGATGGCATTACCCAACCTTAGCTGATGCGAATGGAAGAACGACCATCACCGTACAATCTCTGCACCAAGGTGGTGTCACCGATTCTGCTTATACAGAGGGCGATGTCACACTCCTTACTAACGAGAGCACCTGTATAACGAAAGGGATAATTTCCCCCTTTGAGCAGTGCACGTACGTCATTGAAAGCAATGGCGGTGAAGGCAAGTTGTTCTTGTCTGACTCTGAATCGGTTCACATCAACAAGCCAGAAGACAATGCCGGTGGCGGAAGTTCTGGCGGTGACAGTGGCGGTTCTTTGGGATTTTGGAGTCTACTCTTACTGAGTATTGCCTCACTACGCCGTAAGTACTAAGATTTCGGACTCATTTGATATTGGCCAGCGCTCACGCTGGCCTTTTTATTGGGTAAGTAAATCTCCACACACCAACTTATCCACAAAAAATATGAACAACTTAGGGATAACTTATGCAAGATACTGATATTAAGCGCTTAACGCCTCCGCCTTTGATTGACCGCTCGGCCATCATTGAGCTGATACAAAAAGAGCTCGTCAATTCACCGGAAGACCCTAAGTTCGATTGGATACTCCCTTTGATTCAGAGCACCCTCACTGAGTCAGTTCTCATCCATACCTACGGCAATCAAACCCAAGCGGCGGCGATACTGGGGATACATAAAGGCACGCTGCGTCGATATTATCGAGCACACGCTCATTGGAAAAACAAGAAGGCCAATCAGAGTCAAAACTAACGCTCACCTGCGCCGACGATAAATCATCACGGCATAACCGATGATTAATATCATCAGTCCCGCAGCGACATGAAACCTTGTTGTCGCCCACCAAGGTTCGCTGATTAACGCTTCTGTGTCATAAAAAATGGCTAGGTAGTCCAACACTGGTACAAAGCCGAGATAGAAAAAGACGCCAGAGATGGGCAGAAGATATTCCGCCAATGGGTTATGGAACAAGATAAACACAAGAAGCGCAAATGCTATGGTATGGATGTTCAGCATTTCTACTGTCACATCAAAAGGGATGCCAACCCACTGCTTAAAACCATTAGCAAGAAGCAAAAAGTACAAGCCTAGCCCACCAACAGTCACCCATACCCAATATTGTTGCTTGTATTTTCCCATCGACGTCTCCGCATTCTTTTATGATAAGTGTAGCGTAGCTACCCGAGCCATCACCTTGTTTTAACGGCATAAAAAAACCTCGAACCGAAGTCCGAGGTAGATGCGGAATAATAAGTACATCAATAAAGAGTAACAAGAAGCGATTTTCTAATAGGGCCAAGAAAATCGAGACCAATTGTACCCATCCGTTATATTGCTGTGTTAATCGTATGTCATTTTGTTCACAGTTTACCTTATTATTCCCTAGCCATCAGGGAGCGCTTAGAAACATGAAAACCAACGTTTTTCTCACGACGTTCATTGGACTGAGCCTAGTCTACATTCTGGGATTTCGCATTAATTTAACCTCTTCCTATCCGCTAGGTGTGTACCAAATCACGACTTCCCCGCCCTACCAGCGGGGTGAACTGGTCTCTTTCTGTCCCCCTAGTGGCAACGCAATAAACCTTGCTTTAGAGCGAGGCTATGTAAAGCACGGCACCTGCTCAAGTGGCAGCACACCGCTCATCAAGAAAATCATGGCCACTCAAGGCGACACCATTACCTTCGATAGTGTTATCAGCATAAACGGTGAAGCACTCACGCAATACCCAATCCATGCTGCAGATAGTCTTCATCGAACATTACCTAAGCCTCAAGACCTCACTCTGAATAAAGGCGAAGTTTTGCTGCTTTCAGATTTCGCCCCCTTTAACAGCTTCGATGGCCGCTACTTTGGCGCCGTTAGCACTGAGGCTATTCTCGGGCGGGCAACACCCATACTGACTTTTAAAGGAGGTTAGCTTCCTATGATAGACATCACCCCATACACCGACTGCATTTATCAAGTCCACCCGACCACCATCGAACAAGTCATAAAAAACGAATCGAGCTTCAAACCCTTCGCAATCAACGTCAATAAGCTTCCAGGCCATAGCCCACCCAAATTTAAACAACCGAGAACAAAAGAGGAAGCCATCGACTTGGCGAACTACTACCTCTCTCTTGGCCACTCTGTTGATTTGGGTCTGATGCAAATCAACACAAGCAACCTCAAGGCTTACGGCGTCACAATTGAAGAGATGTTTACCCCCTGCAAAAACATCCAGGTTGGCTCGAAAATTCTTCATGAAAGCTACCAACGCGCACTGAAAATAAATCCAGAGCCGGGCGCTGCGCTGCAAATCGCTCTCTCCTATTACAACACCGGCAGTCCTAACCGCGGTTTTAGAAATGGATACGTCAAAAAGTACATCAACAGCAGCATCACCCGACGTGTACGCGCAGCGCCATCCAGTATCTCAACTCAAGGACTTTATGACTAAATAACAAGACAACGTTCGCGCACGAATTTAGCGAGGAATGAAAGAAATGACGAAACTCCGGTTTGTACACGTGCAGGATACATTTTATCTCGTCATTTCTTTCACTATCAGTATAGGAAAAATTTTTCTCAGACAAAAAAATGCCCATATGAGATATGGACATAACGGAAGATTTTCACTTTTACTGTTTTTTGTACTCAACGCTCCATCGCGAGCCAAGGCTTATTGAATTACCTCATATCATGCTAACTCAAGTAATGCAGGACAAGAAGTGTCCTAAGGGTATCTAACTAAACCCTAACAAACATCTGACCAAAATACCCTCGATACAAAATGGACGCTCGTCATGCCATTTTTAAGCCTTAGAAACGGTACTCAATCCCCAAAACTTTCGCCTTTCTCTTTCCCTAACAACATCAAGGATGTGAACGAAATGGACAATGAATTACCCATTTTAGAATGCGATATCGAGCTGATGAGACGGCTCAATGTGCCAAGCCAAACCACATTAAAACAAGCTTCATCTGAGTTTGCCGCTTATTGGCAACGGGTGAGAAAAGAGGCAGACATGCGTGAAAAAACGCTCGTCACCGCGTCACATGCAGCGCCGAGTAAAAGAAATGACACCAAACCGTGAATGAATTTCACGCTTGGAGTGTTGGTGCCACCTCTTTCATAACACCCTACCTTCTCTTAATTAACATCTCAATCAAAAAGAGCTCCCCCATGCAATACGTTTTACTTCCCACCTCCAACGACCAAACCTTTCTTGCCGATTGCAAGGAAATCATCGCTATCAGGGAAGGCGTGACAGACCAACCCAAGTTTGATGAATCACACCTCACCTATCGCCTCATGTATGGCGCCTATAAGCCTCAAACCCACGCGAACGACACCACAGAAGAAGTCAAAGCGGACATCAGTGAAGCCATTGACCAATGGCTTATTCACATTGATGGCAAGCGCATCATCGATTTGAGTATCGAGGCCATTGTAGTTTCAGACAGCGTCATCAAACGCCAATGCAGCACATTAGCCCACCCAATAGAAACCCAAGATGTGGCCTTTGCCGCTCTGGTCAAGGCGCCTGCGTGCTTTGACATTAACAACAGACATTACCAAACCCGCACCGCTTATTTACGTTGGGATGGTATCGATGCCATCACCACACTGATGAATCGAAAAGGGTTGTTTGCCTTCACCAGTGAAGACAAACGATTCACACCAGAAGAGCCATTAACGAAGAAGAATTGGCGCTACTACGTTGACCATCTGCGGATGTTCAAAGAAGCCCGCCGTGCACAATAGGATAGTAAAAATGACCATTGAAAAACTCGATCACCCATCACTCATCGAACAGCTAGCCAAGCAAGCTCATCGAGGCTGTGGACTCAGCTTTGAGCTCTATAGCAGACGCTTTCAATCCTCTGTAAATGCACTTCTAGAACGTCTACCTGACGACGAAAAAGAAACCGTGATTGCGCTTGCAGAGCGGCATGGCTACGAGCGTGACCAACCCAATGTTGTGCAAAGTTCCACGCCAGATTGGGATGAAGACACTCGCTATTGTTCTCACGGCATTGATATCGACTGCGGCCCCAATGGATGCAGTGATTATGAATAACTCCAAGGTGGTAAGAGAGGACAAGGAAATGAATTCATCCATTCAACTGACCGATGAAGAAGAACAAGAACTTAGAGCATTTGAGGAGCAACATCGTCCCCTGCGTCGAAAAGACAAAACGATGACCTTACGCATTCAAGGCTACGACATGATGCGCCGAGCACGTTTACCTTTGCACTTTCGCGCTCGCATTCGAGAAATGAAAGTGGGGGATACTTTCATTATGGGGTCGATTCGTCATACCTATGACGCAGAGGATACTGGTGGGATTGAGTACGAAGGTGTCGCCGAAGTTTACGTTAAGCGTGAGCGCAGAGGGCTCTATCAAATTTATTGTAATTGGAGCCTATTAAGTAAACCGACACGCCCGATGACATTTGCTCATGTCACGTTCAAATGGGAAAAAGGCGGTATTTTTGCCTTTGTTAGCGAAAACGCCAAAATAAACTTACGAAACATTTGCTTAATCAGTCGCTTCATTCAGCGTCTGATCAAAAGGGCATCCTACGAAGACTTACACCATTATCATCAGCTTGGTTTTCCTGCCTTTCTGGTTGGCGTTAATGTAGATAAAAATAACCTCACCACCCGTTCTTACTGGTCCAAAATTCAAGAACGAAAAGTACGCTATAAATTCACCGATGAGCAACTACCCAAACCAATGATCGAGTGCATTGTAGACCTTGGAATGTTCACTGGCGCGATATCTTTTTAACGCATCGCTTTTATCTCCTAACAAGAGGACTGTACCGCCTATGCTTAATCCAATATTTAATCCAGACATCACACCTTCACATAAAAATGCGTTACGCATTTTTATTGATAGCATAACCGAGCACATCACACCGAACACGATAACACTCTATGCGTATCGAGTGGGCGCAAGATGCCTACACGTATTGAAACTCGATGATCAACTTGAAATCACCATCACCGATGGTAAAACCGAAATACCAGACGAGAAAAACAGTTTGGATTACTTACGCGTTAATCATATTCAAATCGGCGTGTTTGACAGTATGGACGTCACCTACTTACTCCATCATTTGTTGGAAGCGCTTAGGAAGAGAAACGCCGATCTCATTTATGTTGTTCAATGATAAAAAAGCAGAAGGGAGACGATGAAACCTGCCCTGAGTTGCGAGAAAGAAACAAGCCACACCGTCACTAATAACAGTAGTATCAATGCGTTGATATTTCCAGCGCTCGATATCGCGGTGGAAATCATCGCGCCCTGCGAGAGTTAAAACACGATCAACGAAATGCACAGCGCGATAACTTCCACACTCAGATTAGCACCTCACGAAACATTTTCCATCCACCGTCTCACTTATCCAACTATCCATCATGAGGAAAACTGGAAACCTCCAGGATCTATTTCCAGCCGATTGTGGGTAGATGGATAAGTGATTAAGTCCTCTGACTCAAACATCAACCAAAGGCAACACAAATTATGCAAGACATCATCAAAAAACTCAGCACCCCAAGACAAGCAAAAACGGTGCTCAAACACGCCAGTGTTGAGCAGCTTGAGCGCGTCTTAACTGTCATTACTGAGTTCAAACAAGAGAAAGAACTGGAAGCTCAAATACAAGCCGAGCGAGAGCAGCAAGAGCGCCAAGAGCTCGAAGCGATGCGCGAGCAAATCATTAATAAGGGGCTCGACTTTGACAAGTTGTGTGATCTAATGAAGCCGAAAAAGAAACCTCGTAAGGCAAGCAAAAGCGGCACCAACACGCCATCAAACACCTACGTTTATGGTGACAACAAAACGTGGGATGGCGTGGGTGAGGTGCCCGCGGAGTTGCAAAGTTTACTCGATGAAGGCTTCGAGCTTTCGGACTTTATGGCGCAATCCTAACTTCGTTTTGTCACAATAACACCGTCTCTTCCCCTCTCTCAATGCGCGCTTCTCGCGCACCACTCATTACGCCATTTCAATCCCAAAGGATTGCTAAATAGCGTAATGACGAACACGCAACATGACCATCCTTGAGGATGGGACGTGTTGTCCTTTCGTGAACGTCTCGTGTCAATTTTACTTTCAAATTTCAATCCCAAAGGATTGTTAAAGAGAAAGGAAAATTCGATGCACGAGGAGTGAGCGCTTAAAAAAGTCCGCAAGCAAAAACGCGAAATGCGTCGCCGCCAAAGTGTGGATTCCGGCGTTCCACGCCCCACTTTGGCAAGACAAATTGAGCGAAACAGCGCGGGCTTTTTTTCAATCTCAGCAAACGAAAAGCTCTGCTTTGAGTGCGCCTAGATTGCTAGCCCTAATTTCATTCAATCGCCCGAGCGCCCCCTCTGCGGGGCTTGATTGATAATGAAAATTAGGGTCGCAGCGTTCAGCGGAGAACCTGAGACAAGGGAGTCCCCGACCGCAGGCTCAGGCGGGGGAGCCGAAACAAAACGCTCAGCGTCCAGCGATTAAAGCGAGACCTCCCCAGAGGTCGATTTTGTTTTGGGGGCTTGCCCCCGAAAACCGTTGAGTAGGCGAGACCAAGCTCGTCTGGTTAGTTGAATAACGCGAATTTGAGCACAGGAGCTCGCCGACTGCCAAATGAGTGTTAATTCACCTTCCAGAGGGGCTTGGTCTCGCGTAGCGAGGCGGTTTTCGGCCTTTAATTAGAAGGATCAGCGCAGGGGCGTCCAGCCCCGAGCATGAGCCTTCTAATTCATTGAAAAAGCGCAGCTTTTGAGATGATTATCCCCTTCGGGATAACCCCATGCCTTGGAGCGTTCAGCGTAAAGGTTTGGGGATTCTATTGGCGTCAGCTATCGGCGTCACCTAAACGCCGATAGCTGACGCCGACCACTGACGCCGATAGTATTCAATCAAGGAGTATCAAGATCATGTTTGATATGATCATCAATCCCATTTTAGATCTGTCTTTACTGGCACTCTCTCAACTGTATTTGCTGACGTTTTACTATGCCAGCGTACTCAGTTTTCTCTCCGGTTTGATCTCCCCAACGATCTACTTTGACAAACCGGAAAAAAACGAAAAAGGCTCCCTATTGCGACGCCTGTTTATCTTCGTTGCGATCTTACTTTTTTTGTTTGGGACACTCGCCAACGTCACCATCCCAACACTGATTGCTGTGGTACAAACCGCCAGCTACGTACCTGTTTCAGAATTGGTGTATCCGTTTATCTCGTACTTCTATATTCCGCTGTTCTTCATTGGTGTGGGCACCCACATTGCCATTCGCCGAGTCGCGACACCACATCTGAACCAGCTTAAATCTAAGTTCACCAAACGCACGCAAATGGCGCGTGATGAACGCACCGACGTGCGCACGGTAAAGCACTTTTTACCGGAAACGCTGGCGTACGATCCCGAAGACTACATTGATCTCAATAAAGGCGTGTTTGTCGGATTGGATCGCGTACATAAACCGCAATACATCCCACTGGCTGACTTCCAAAAACAGCACGCGGACATCATCGGCACCACGGGTGCCGGTAAAGGGGTCGCCTCAGGATTGATCTTGTATCAACTTATCCTTGCTGATGAAGGCGTGTTTGTGATGGACCCTAAAAATGATGAATGGGCACCGCACTTGATGAAGTACGCCTGTGAAAAAGCGGGCAAACCTTTCTACCTGATTGACCTGAATAAAAAAGTGCCTCAACTCGATCTCTTAGCGGATGCAACGCCGGAACAAATCGAAGAGATAATGGTGGCTGGATTCAGCCTTGCCGAGAAAGGCGACGTGGCTGATTTCTATCGTATCGACGACAGAAAAGCGGCCAGAGAAGCCCCAATGAAGGCAACGGAAGAAGAGCGCCAGTCATTCAAAGGACTGTTCAGTTCACTCTATGTTCAAGGTCTTGAAGACACCATCAAAGCGTTCTACGGCAAACTTGAAGAACTCTCGTTAGTCGAGTCCATTAATGCGGTTGGCGGCATGCGACTGCAAGATGTGTTCGACCATGGCGGCTGTTGTTACGTCATTGGTTCAATGCGTAATTCGAAGATATTGATCACGCAGAAGATGATCTTAATCCGTTTATTTCAGCTTGCTGAAATGCGCGACCGTGTGGCGGGTAAGCCGCGTCCCATTGCTATCTTCTTGGATGAATTGAAATACCACATTTCAAAACCGGCGATGGAAGGTTTGGGCGCCGCACGTGACAAAGGGGTGCACATGCTTCTTGCCCACCAATCGATTGCCGATTTAAAAGACTGTCCGGCCGATCTTAACGGTGATGCCGTGGTGGGTGCAGTGGTCGAGAATACCAAGTTCAAATTGGTGTATCGCTTACAAGATCCCGACACCGCCGAATGGGTGTCTAAAATGTCCGGCACTATCTTGGTGGATGACGAAACTCGCTATGTCGAATCCAGCAAAACGCTCAATGAAGTGGTCGATGATAAACGCAACATCAGAATGGCCGAGAGGCAATATGTCGATACCAACATGTTGCTCAACCTGCCCAACTTTGTCAGCTATATCTTCACAACCAATGACGTTCCCAAGCCATCCTTGATTGCGCCGATCAAAGTACAAAAACAAACCCTCGTTACGTTCGATGAAACGCATCAAGAAAAAGAACTGGAGCTCTCTGTTGTGGCAGAAACGCGACAAGAGCTGGATGACCACTTAGCTTCACCAGAAGCGATAAGTGAAACAAATCAAGCGCCTGATGAAGACCTGAATCTTGATGCGTTCAACACTCAACCTACCCCCCTCGAACCTCACGACGAACAAGCGTTAGCAACAGAGATTGATGAGAAAGAAGTTGAGGCATTTCTAAAGAAAATTGAAGGAGTGGAACAATGAAACTGCACAGTAAACGCCTGTTATCGATATGGGATCACCACACCTACAGCGCCCATAAAAAGAAAATTAAAAAGCCCATCGATGGGCTTTTTATTTTCCAATCGCTTTTCTCTGTTGAAGCATTTGCGTCACGACCGGCTCAAAACCTGACCACGCAACTGGCCAAACGTACCGCCGACGCGTTACTTGAAAAAGTGCGTGCTCTGCGTAATGACATCAATCAACAGCACCGCCAGTTGATCAATGACTGCGACAGTGAAGACATTCGAGAAATCATAGTCAATGAGCCGATCGATGTGGCGGTGGAGTCGCGCCACTATACGCCAGCGAGCGTCATGTTAATGAAGGTCTTTTTATCTTGTGATGCGTACTTTGCTGCGCTTTATCAAGCGCGAATGGAAGGTGAGTTAACCGAAACAGAGATGCAACATCATCGAACCAGCACGACCGTTCAACTCGACGAACTGTTACGTAATGTGCATCGAACTTGCCTCTCTTTTCACAAAGTGCGCAAAGAAGCGGAGGCAAAAACATGAACCAATTGATCGCATCCAAACAAGCACGCTTACAGCGCAACCAGGAGAAGATGGCAACGGTAATACAGTTTCTAAAACATGAAACTTATACCGACTTAAATAACTTCATGTTGCTGCTTAATTATCGTGATAGAGCCCCCCTCGATCGACTATTAAATAAACTTATTCACCTTGGTTACCTCCACAAACATGAGTTTGAGTTTCAAACGGGTAAGGTTTCCATTTGGGGGATCACCGATTTAGGGATCACACAGAACATCAAAAGCATCAATGAAGACTTTCGTCCTTTTGAGCCACACCGAGTGAAGTTTCCAACACTGGAGCACAAGCTCATGAATCAAAAGGTGCAAATTTACTTACAGCAAAATGGTTGGAGCGATTGGCACAATGCCGATCAATATTCGTTTCGGCACCATTATGACGTAGAACACCGGCCTGATGCCATCATGACCACCCCAAACGGGTTCACTATCGCGATAGAAACAGAGCGAACCTTAAAAAACGCGTCTCGATATCGTTCGATATTCAAGAGCCATATCTTGGCGAAGCAAAAAGGTTATTGGAGCGCCGTGTTTTACATTGTCCCCAATGAAAACATGAAGCCACTGCTCGAAAAGCGCTTTGACCGCATTGAATACATTCCTTTCAGCGAATCCAAACACCCGTTTGAACATTACCGTTCAAAGCTCGTGCGTATCTTCACGCTCGACGAACTCAAAACCCTTACCCTTCAATAATTTCATCACTCACGCCTCCCTATCGATGCGTCGCATCGAGGGACACTGACATCTGGAGAAAACGTTATGCGTGTATTTATTGCAGAAAAGCCGTCGTTGGCGGTGGCCATCTTTAAAGGTCTCGGCGGTGACGTCAACACCGAGAAAAAAGACGGATACTATCAACATGGCCAAGAGGTGGTGACATGGTGCGTCGGTCACTTGCTTGCCCTGTGCGACCCAGAAGATTACAACATTGAACATAAAAAATGGGCCTTGTCGTACCTACCTTTGAGCACACACTACCCGCCAAGAATGAAGCCGCGTCAGGGCGCAGCGAAGCAGCTCAAAGTTGTGCTGAGTTGGATAGACAAAGCAGACAGCATTGTTCACGCAGGCGACCCCGATCCGGAAGGCTGTTTGTTGGTCGATGAGGTGCTGACCTATGCAAACAACACCAAGCCGGTGCAACGTGTCTTGATTGCCGATTTGAACGATAAGCCGGTGAAAGCTGCGCTGGCAAACTTACAGCCGAATGAACACTTCCAACCACTGACCCAAAAAGCGTTAGCTCGCGCTATCGCCGACCAAACCTTCGGTTATAACCTGACTCGCGCCTATACCCTTAAAGCGAGAGAGAAAGGTTTTGATGAAGTGCTCAATATTGGCCGAGTCATTACGGCGATGATAGGCATGATTAACGAACGCACCCTGGCAAACCAAAACCACCAGAAGCGCTTTTACTACGAGTTATTTGGTCACTTTGATATGGGTGGCAACATCATCAAAGGCAAGCTCATTCCTGATGAAGCATTCGAGCTCGATGACAAAGGTCGTATGATTTCGTCACTGGAAGTCGCGGCGACCAAAGAAGCGGACACCGGAGCAAATGCTCATATCTCCAGCATTGAACAAAAGACGGAACACCGCCAACCACCAATGCCATTCAACCTGTCAAAGCTGCAAATTGAAGCGTCAAAGCGATGGGGCTATAAACCGAAAGACGTGCTAGATACTTTGCAAGGGCTGTATGAAAAGCATAAGCTGCTGACCTATCCGCGCAGTGATAACCAGTACCTTTCCGATGCGCATCTGGAGAACCGCTCCAGTATCTTTGCGGCCATAACAGGGACACTGTCCCATCTTGATACCGCCATTGAACACGCCGCGACGACCTCCAGTCACAAAGCCTTTAATGCCAGCAAAATAGAAGCGCACCACGCGATTGTACCTACCGAGAAAAGCGGCGCTGGTATCGATCTTAACGACCGTGAGCGCAACCTGTATGAATTGGTGGCCAAACGCTTTATTGCGTTGTTCTACCCTGGCTCCGTACGCGACAAAGTGGCGCTTGATGTGGATTGCACCGGCCGCTGCTACCGTGCCACCCAAACCACTCTCAGCAAACAAGGGTGGGAAGTGCTGTTTAAAGGTGAACATCAAGACGAACCGAATCAAAACGCCCTAGATCTCACCTCGATGGTCAAAGGTACGCAAGGCTCGTGTACACAAGTGGATATGGAGCAGCGTGAAACCAAACCACCAAAATACTTTGATGACGCCGGTTTACTCAAAGCCATGACCCAAGCGGCCAAGTTCATTAAAGATCCGGAACTGCGCAAAACACTGGAGGCGAAAGACAAAGACACGGCGGGGGAAAACGGATCCATCGGGACAGAAGCCACGCGAAGCGGCCATATTGAAAAGGTAGGTAAGCTGACACACCTTGTTCGCTTAGGCAAAGAGAAAGGCTACAAAAACCCGGTCTACAAAACGACGGAAGCGGGACAAGAGTTCTGCGCCCTCCTCCCTGATGAGATTGTACGGCCAGACATTTCCGCGATTTGGGAGGGCAGCTTAGATAAGATTTCGAAGCAGCAGCTCAATATTGAATCGTTCTTAAGTGACGTAAACAAGTATATCCATCTCCAAGTCGAGCACGTCAAAACACACGGTGTGCCTTTCGTGAAGCGCAGCGGCGTGACTTGCCCAACCTGCCAGCAAGGCACGCTCATTAAACGCCCTGGTAAACATGGCCCATTTCATGCCTGCAATCGCTACCCTGATTGTAAGACGACGTTCCCTGACGACAACGGTAAGCCAAACTTCAACCCCAAGCCACGCCAGAGTGTTGCGCCAAGCACAGAAGAGTTCTGCAAACAGTGTGGCAATCCGCTTGTGCGAAGACCTGCCAAGAAAGAAGGATCATTTTGGTGGGGATGCAGTGGCTTTCCGAAATGTAAGGTGCGCTATTTTGACCAAAACGGCAAACCTGACCGTGATCGAGGCGAACTCTAACACTGAACAAACATCACAGCGCGTGATGATGTTAACCTTCCTTCAAAGTGCTGATTTATCTTAGCGCCATGGAAGGTGCTAAGATAAATACACCACCTCCCCGTCCAGTACGATAGAGCGTTATCCAAATGCGAGACAATCACGATCCTTGGGTGTGCTTAGAAGATGATGAAGATGACTATGTCCTCGAACGATTTGAGTTGCGAGTTCACGGTCGTAAACCACTCGTCCTCAATCACCCCTCGTTTTCCAAACTCATGTTCGTCACCCAGCAGTATCTCCACACGTCACAGGAAACCACCAAGCGAATATTAAGAGCCACCATCTTAGAAAGTGCTGAGCCCTTCACGGCGGATGAACACTGCCGATTGGTCTCTGCACTCGAAAGGCACTTAGCTGACGTCCATGAATGAAAAAACCCGATAACATCATCATGTTATCGGGCTATTTGGTGTCATCACAGTGTTCATGCGTGGCCATTTATTACAACCACTTTTAAACATTAATTCGCCTCTAAAGCGCCGTTATAAGCATAGACAAATGCGTCATAAACACTTGAATCTAAAAATTTTATGTTATCCAGAGCTTCACGCATGGTAGCCAACAATTCAACTTTACGGCTTCCTAAGTCTAAACCTACCTCTATTGCCTCAAGGTCTAATGTCGCATCCTCGTGACTAACAGGGGTATAGCGGTGTTTCGCTACTGAAATCATAAGATTGAGTTCAATATTGCATAGCGATATTGTCATGTTTGTTTTCATTTCCCCTCCATTTGACGATGAGTCAGTGAACCAACCACGCCGTAGGGTATCGACTATAATCAGCGCGGACATGATTCAACGAGAGTATAGGGTTGAGCTCCTTTCTGGACGCCCTCCCAAATATCACGCCATACGTTGATAACCGAACCACAACTTAGGCAGTTCAACACCACGCTGCCATCACGACCAACCATAATATGATTGTGTATGGTGCTGTGGCATCGAGCGCATGGGTGCAAACCCGCAAAGCTGACACCGGCACTGGCAAGAGCGCGAAGATTCAGGACCAGCCCCTCTTCATGAAGCGGACTTTGTGTTTCAATCCAGGCTTCATTGACGCAGCACCAAATGTACAAGCGCCCCTCTTCTGTCAGTGACAAGTAGCTATGACGCGCTAAATGATAGTGCGTCGCCACCTTCGATGGGGTGTTTTCAAAGATTTGTTGGGTGTTCACGATAGCATCAAGTTTTAACATTAGACTTCTCCAATAAAGTAAAAAAGAGAAGCCCCACAGGACTTCTCCTGTGGTAAAAAGCGCTTAACGCTTCAATGGCTTAAACCATTAGTTAATCACGCGAGCAATGTTCTCCCACTCAGCGTGTTCTCTGGCGTAATCCATGAGCAAAACTTGATGCTCACTGAGGTTATCCAGCTCCGCTTTGTTGCCCTTTTGATAAGCAGACATGGCGCAGTTGCCCAACATGATTATCCAGATACAAATACCTGCGGCTTCCTTAGAAAGCGATGCTGACGCACAGTTGTAATCATTATTGACAGCGACAGGCTCACCCATTTCTGGATAAGCAAACTTCCCGCCATTGCTTAACGTCACAAACTCCCAGTAACCACCAGAATAATCCGGTAAAAACTGATCAGAAAAATGATACACAGCTTGCTCAACCGTGAGGTAGTTTGAGGTCATTGATGGATAAAAATTAGGGCGTTCCTGAGTGGGAACAATTGATGCAGTAATCATGACGATCACCTTTGAATTGATGGATTGACAACAAGCGAGGCTATCAATCATAATCTTGGGCTCTGGCACCACTCGATTATGAATGGTAGCACTGGCCAAGATTTACAACGTCTGATGCGTTGTGCTGCTAGTATAACGAAGTGTGAAAAAGCTCGTCAATCAATGACGGGCTTTTTTCTTATCAAAATCGGCTAACATGCCACTCAATTGAAGCTCTGTCCCTCCTTTTTCTAGGTGGTCTTGATAGCGACGCTGGGCGTGAACCTTTTTCACGAGCAGTGCTTGACGCTCTTCGGGTGTGCGTCGAGGTAAATGGCTTTCGGTTTCATGTGCCAAGGCAAACTTGAAGTCCTCATTTTTGCTCAGCAAATAGAGGTCGAACATCATGTCATCGAATGAGCAGTAAACTTGGCTTTCAAAGTTCTCTCTGAGAGACCGGTTTGACTCCCCGTCATCGTAAAAAAACAGCCCAGTTTTAATCGCTTCTATTTTTTTCATTGCGCCTCCATTTAAATGCATCCAAACGCATAGATTAACCGATCCAGATTGAACAAAAAAAAGCCCGATCATGCAATAACATGATCGGGCACTTTCGCTATGCCGCTTTAGAAATCTTCATTTCATTCAGCGACATGAGGTATTGATGCGCTTTACTGGCTTGAGCGGCGGCTTTAAAAACATAACGCTTGTCATTTTTCAACGCCTCCAACCAGTTTGCGATATAAGATTCGTGTTGAACGTCACCAACTATCCCCAAATCAGCCATGGTAAAAGCGGCCCCGAGTTCAGCGATTAACTCTTCAAAAGCGTAATCCTTGCTACCAAACCGCCCTTTGCTGTCACGATCTAAACGAGATTGATGTCCCGTCCAATGCGTCAACTCATGCATAATGGTGGCATAGAGATCGGCTGTCGAAGCGAACCTTTCACGTTCAGGAATGACAACGTCATCCGTAGATGGACGATAAAACGCTTTCTGTCCACCATAACGAATAGATACCCCCGTCTGCTGAATGAAGCGCTCAGCTTCATCAATCAATGCTATCTCATCACGTTCAGGGCGCGCCATGGCCACTTCATCGTCTTCAATACCATCAATTTGATCAACGTTAAAAACCTTAAAGGTTCGTAACATCGCGTAGGTATCTTGCTCGTCATTATCATCTTCGTGCCGGTTTTTCTTCTCCACGATTTTGAAAAAGAAAATCGCTGTCCCTTTTTCTCCCTTTCTAACCTGGCCACCAAGCGCTTTCGACTGCTTGTACGTCAGCCATTTGTTGGATGAAAAGCGGTTAAGCTGCGCACTCATCCAAAGTAACATGATATTCAACCCTTTATATTCGGTTTGACTCTGATAGTTACATGGAATGCCTGATGCGTGGGTCACATCCCAAGGGCATGACCAAGGTTTAACCCCTTGCTCTAGCGCCTCGATGACTTGATTGGTGATGTCTTGGTAAAAATCGTTTTTCATTGGTTTTGTAGCCATGTCGCTACTCCTTGAATGAGTAAATTGATAACAATTTGCTTATTCGGCTGGCAACGGCCAGTCGAACTGGCGTTGCCTGCGGAGTCGTTCCGCTACAGAAGGGGGTCACTTAGTCACATAAGAATGTCACCTTGATGACAGGCTTGTGACCTAAGTGGTAAGCGTCACCAAAAAGTAACGGCCCCATAAAGGAGCAGTCTTGGATGTCACTCTGACCAACCGTCTTTAGATTTTCATTGTGGATCACCGTATCACCGGCGTTGATGGTTTTGATGTGCACTTCTTCTAAGCGCATAGCGCTTGATTTTTGGAAGCTCGTACCCAGTTCTAGCATCAGGCGTCTCCTTTAAAATAAAACAAGAGAAGCCCCCACAGGCCTTCTCCTGTGGTGAGTACAACGCGCTGAGCGCTAATGAATGGATGTGATAAAGTGAGCAATATTATCCCACTCTACGTGCTCGTTCGCGTATTCCATAAGTCGCGAATGATAATGGCTGAAATTGTCCATTTCGACAAAATGGTCTCGTTCAAGCGCCACCGTTGCACAGGTTCGTAATGCCACCAACCAAATACAAATGCCTGCCGCTTCTTGAGAAAACGCATGCCAGGTATCGTGATTCGGATCGTAGAAAGTGACGGGCGCCTCCATAACCGGATAGGCGAACCGACCACCGTTACTTAGTGTCAGAAATTGCCAATACCTTCCCCCCTTCCTGTAATACCCCTTTAGGTATAGTTCAGAGAAGCGGTGGATCGTTCTTTTCAAAAAACGAAATTGCTTTGTCGTGGATGGATAAAACGTTAAACGTTCTTGCTTGGGGATCATTGCGGCAGTAATCATGACGATCACCTTTGAATTGATGGATTGAAGACAAGCGAGGCCATCAATCATAATCTTGGGCTCTGGCACCACTCGATTATGAATGGTTGCCTTAGCCAAGATTTACAACGTCTGATGCGTTGCGTCTCCAGTATATCGGAGTATAAAAAAGCCCGTCAATTTAATGATGGGCTTTTTTGAGGGGAAAATCAGAAAGAGCGCTGCTGGTCTCTTCCTCGGAGCCTCCGTTTTCAATGTGCTCTTGATAGCGTCGTCGTGCATGAACTTTTTTGATGATGATGTCCTGCCGCTCTTCTGCCGTGCGTCGCGGAAAATGGCTGTCCGTTTCATGCGGTAAAGCGAACTTAAAATCATCATTTTGGCTAAGCACGAGCAAATCCGCCATGTAGTCTTGGTAAGAGGCGTACACCACGCTTTGAAATGACGCGATACATTCTTGGGTCTCTTGACCATCATCAAACATCCATTCATCCGTTATGATTGCTTCGATACGCTTCATGTCTCTTCCTCGTCGTTAAGGTTTCATATATTCCGTTGCCAATAAGCTTGCGAGCGCCATCAGGAACGGGACGGCTCTTAAGTAACTGGCCATGTTCAATGATGATATGACCGCCCCCTATGCCATATCGCCTTTTAGGCTCACTCGTCATCGCCCTCTTTATTCATCGTCGGTGAATGTGCCGAAAACCGTGATTAAGGCGTCAACAAACTCACCCGCTTTAACCTCTCCCAGAAAGCACGGCTTGAAATCGTCGGTTGCCATGTATTTTTTCTTGGCTGGCACGTAAACCATCGAACTAGGGTTCGCCGCTAAATAGTCTTGAAATACCTTGCTCACCTTTTGCCGACCTAAGCCCAGGTGACGGTAAATGTCTTTACTGGTAACGTGACCGTTTAGAAGTAGCTTGGCATCAATCAGCTTTAAAACGGCATCATCGAGCAAGGGTTTAGACATGCAATTCCCTCTCTGCTCGCGCATTGGCTTGGCGTTTGATCTCTTGGGCTTTCATGACTTTAGCGCCCATGATGACGACTCTCAGAAAGCCTTGTTTGGATTCGGTTTTGTTCCAGTTATCGAGGTTCTGGCGGGTAGTACATGCGTACATCGCCAATTCATCAACGGTATTAAAACCGGCCATTTTGCTCAGCTCTGACAACTTATAATCGGGTATAAAGCTCAAAGGATACCTCCATCATCGTAAGTAAAAATACTTTACCATTAAATACAAATCAGTAAAGTATATTGACACTACACAAGTAATCTGTATAAATAATTGACGAAGCAATCACATTTAGAGTCCTTCGCGGCGGCTTGAACGGCTTTGAGAAATCGTCGAGAAACAAAACGATAGAGAGGGAAGTAGAAAGCTTTAAACAGACTACCGATTCACTGTTAAACCTCTCTTGACAATAAGGCATCACTCAAAAAAAAACCACCGTGAGAGCGGTGGCAGTACAAAATAGACTTGTCGATTTTACACATTGGAGTGTTGAGTAGTGCTATAAACAAATACTCGTCAGATGTATAAGGCAAATCGGAGTGAAGTAACTTGCCTTCGTTAAATAGCCTAACGCCCATCGCACCAAGTAGCAATGCTATTGCATATCATTTACAAAGCAATAGTGAGATATGTCGCTCCCCTCACTTTTTGAGGCTTTATTAATCACTGTTCCGTTATTAGCAATGTGACGACATGACGTTACTTGCGCCTCACTCCCAAAGATACTTTCTTGATACAGATAAAGACCAGCACAGAGCATAACCGCATTGATAACCGCCAAACACAAGCAGCGTCAAAATAGTAATAGACAAACAAAAGGATAGAGAGGGACGCTGAAAAGCTTTAGAATGGCGTTGGGTGCTCTTGGTGTTTCTACCATGAGCATTTCACTTGAGCATATTTGCAAGTGGTAGAAAGAACAAAGCCCCGAATGAACTATAAATTCAAACGAGGCGATGTAATGTATCTGACAATACAAATACTAGCCTCTTCATCGAGTGGAGGCAATGAAAAATGCCAAAAAGTAAAACCGCCCTGATGGGCTTAGTGGTCATTTGCATCACAATACTGTGTGGACTTCTGATAGTCCGAGACTCGCTTTGCGAGGTTCGGTATAAAGGAGGCGGCACAGACTTTCTGGCACGCTTCGTTGTCTACGAAACACGTATGAAGTAGCTGGACAGGAAGAGGGGCAACCCTCTTCCTGATTCAGTATTGTAACGAGACAGGTCAACGAGCACCCATATTCTAAAAACTAATCCTCAACGTTATCTTGGCTATGCAAATCAAACGAGACTTTGACTACTACCACAACCTTCACAACGTAATTACCCACGCCCTGCTTCATTTACTGTGTCAGGTATCCGTATCCACCCGCTTTGTACCAGTCGCGACACGCAATGACATTCTGATCAAATACCTCAAACCAAAGCTCAACGATAAGTCATTATCGAATATCAAAAAAGACATCAAACTGATGCTCAGCGTAGCGAGAAAACAAGG
This sequence comes from Vibrio sp. 10N.222.52.B12, assembly GCF_002875385.1. Taxonomy (NCBI): domain Bacteria; kingdom Pseudomonadati; phylum Pseudomonadota; class Gammaproteobacteria; order Vibrionales; family Vibrionaceae; genus Vibrio; species Vibrio sp. 10N.222.52.B12. The sequence continues at coordinate 43,213 of NZ_MDAW01000109.1, forward strand.
GGGAAACTTAGAGATGCGATTACATGAACTGAACTCACAAGCAAATCGAACGAAACTTGTTGGCGCTGAAAAACTGTATAACTTACTGGTTCATTTATATGACGCAGAAGGGATCGAGTCTCGATTGTTTGAAGAAGGCAGCGAAGCAGAACCTAATATTCTTTACATGATTTCAGATCAGATAGAGCATGGCTTTGATCAAGAACACAAGCAAGTGGCACCACTGTCTATGCTAATCCAGTTGGAACGCGCACCAGAGCTCATTAACTCCATCAACACTCACGGCCTGTTCCTGGCTGAAATGAAGGAGTGGAATGCCCAGACACACCAAGCGCATATCCTAGTATATCCCGTTGACTATCGGGTGTAATGCAGCAGAAACGTATGCGACACAGTGAATCACAAACCGAACAAAGGACACCGATTTTATGCCGACTTTTCACGTTACGTATTTCAATGCAAAAGAAAAGAAAATTGAGAAAGAAAGGGTCATGACTCAAATAGGTT